>CAJKEF010000295.1 GCA_905198825.1 uncultured Collinsella sp.
CCGAGACAATACGCGGCTGCTCCACAATGCCATCGCTTGCCATGCCAAACTCCTGCACGTACGGCAGGTCGGTGCCATCCTCAAAATACGTACTGGCAATGGTCTTAATTCGCGGAACATCGGTACCGATAAGCTTGCGCGCGCGGGCCGAAAGGATATTCGACGGCGGCACGTAAACCGAGCCATGAGCATTGGGCAGGACCTCGTCCTGAAATGCGATAAGTTCGTTGAGCGAAGCGATGAGCGTTTCCTTGTTCTTCCAGGTCTTGTAGACGTACAGCGTGCCGTAGTCGGTATCCCAGAGCGCCAGAGGCTGATGGTTATAGCCGTGAAAGCCCAGCTCTCCGCCCATCTGCAGCAGCATGCCGCCAAAGTAGCGGAACTGCGTGGTATCGGCCTGCCGCGCGGGCTCGGTCTGGTTGACCGCGTCCTCGTAGTTTTCGATCATCACACCGGTATAGCGAATGCCGTATTTTTGCGCGAGCTTTTGCAGATCGGGCCACCAGACCTTGGTGTAAAAATCGGCAATGGAAAGGCCATAGTCACGCTTGATATAAGTACCATCGCCCGAGGGCACGGGGCTAGGAAAGTCGTCCAAATAGAACACGGCGCTGTTGATGACCGGATAGGCCGTGGCATCACCCAGCAGGCTGATCGCCGCGGCGTAAAAACCGCGCATGACCTTGTCATAGATACCGATATTGCATACCACGGTGCGCCCGCTACCGCAGTCATTGGACCAAATGAGCGGGGCGCCCGCATCGCCGGTCATAGCCCACACACGCGCCGTCTCGCGCAGCGAAACCGAAAGCGACGAATCAAAGGGGTCCGAGAGCTCGTAGCGCTCTCCCCCGCCCAGCATAAAGTCCTCACTCGGCACAATGCTTTCGGCTTTTACATAGTCATATCCGGCCGATTCAATGCCAAGCTTGGAGGCAATCACTTGCAGATAGCTCGAGTTATCCGGCGGCATGGCGAGCATAAGCGAACCGCCGGCACTCACCCAACTCATAATGTCGCTCAGGTGCGTACCGAGCCCATCGAGCGACGGCATGAGCAAAATCACGCGATCGAAGGAGGTCAGCGAGGTAATGGCATCCGCGCCATCCAGGGCAAGGTCAACGTCGCGGTGCGCGATCTTCATGTCGAGCAGGATCTGGTCGAACTGTTCCTTTACGTCCTCGACGCCAGCTTGATCGGAATCGGTAATGACCAGGCACGTAGGCTTTTGGCCAAAGATTGCCGAGCTTGCAGGCGTAGCGACGGTGGCGGCAAGCATCCCCAGCTTATGCTGGCCAGCACTGTACTGCACGCCGGCACGCTCCACCAGCAGCGCGGCCATGGCAATAAAGACAGCCCACACTACGAGCAGTCCCATCCAACGAAAGCGGCCTGCACGGTCGCGGATATGTTGCACCACGCTCATCGGGCCTCCTCCCCGTCGCGCCAAAACGCCAGCTGCTCGCGGTTGGCGGCACTCAAATACACATGCTGATTGTCGATCGCATCGATCACACGGTGGACCTCGTCACCGTCGCGGCGCATCACGGCCAGGCGCAGGCAAAGCATCCAAACCTCCTGCTCCTCGGGCACGTCGAGCACCAGCTGGTCGGTCACGGCCTGCGCCTCGTCGGTCTGTCCGACATCGGCCAGCGCCGTCGCGTATCGAATGCGCAGCTCAAGGGTATCCTCGCGCTCGCAGCGACGTGCAAGCAGGCGCGCGTACTGTTGGCGCTGAATCTGAGCCACGCGCCCCTCAGCCAAGCCCGAGCCCAAGTATTCACCAAGAAAATCACAGTATTCGATGAGGTTTTGCGCGCTCGGGTCCGTCTTAAAGGCGCGCTCCAGCTGCTGCAGTTTAAGGTCGGACTCCTTGGAGATCTGCGCCACCGCCGTCGCGGCATAGTGCGCCACCTCAACGTCATCGTTAAGCTTAGCCGCCTGCAGCTGCGCCAGGTACGCGTCGGGCTCCTCGGTGAGCATGGAGAGCATTAGGCGGCGCCGGTATGCCGGGTCGTTGACGATGAGCGCCTCCTCGAGCGGCACTACGCCCGCATCGTCCTCACCACTCGGTACCGACATACTGCGATGCAGGTCGTCGTTGAAGCGCAGCGACTCCAACGCAGACTCTTTCAGCCCCTCGCCAAACACCGCGCTGCGGACCGATAGCAGAACCACCAGCAACGGGCCCCACAGCGGAACCAGCACTATCACAGCCAGCATGTGCCCGCGCACCGGCAGCAGGTCCAGCTTCATGAGCGTCCACAGCATCAGGCAAACCAGCGCATGAATCAGCAGCAAGACGGCAGCAACGACAAGCGAGATCAAGCGGCCTCCCCCTCACCGTTGCCAGCGGGCGCGATGCGCTGCAGCAGGGCCACTACATCCTCGCTGCCGACGGGTTCCACCGTAATGTGCTTGGCGGCCAAGCGCCTGCAAATAACGGGCAGGTCGACCTCGGTCGCCTGACGCATGAGCAGGTAAAGCGTGTCTCCATCCACCAAGCCCGCAGCATCGCTCTCACGAATCGCCGACCCAATGGCGCCGACCAGCTCGCCAACAGGCTCCATGCC
>CAJKEF010000296.1 GCA_905198825.1 uncultured Collinsella sp.
CCGCCATAGCTGATAAACGGCAGCGGCTTACCCGTCATAGGAAACACGTTGAGAATACCCAGCGCGTTGATCAAAAACTGCACCGCGAGGATAACCGCAGAGCCCGAAGCCATGAGCGCCCCGCGACGATCGGCGGCCTGCTCGGCAATTCGAAACGCCGAGTAGATCAGCATCGCAAACACCAAGAAAAACAGCAGCGTCCCCAAAAAGCCAACCTCCTCGCCAATGATGGCCAGGATGTAGTCGTTGTGTGCCTCGGGCAAATACGAGTACTTCATGGTTGAGTTACCGATACCGCGGCCGAACAGTCCGCCCGAAGCAAACGCCATAATGGCGAGCGTTGCCTGATACCCGTCTCCATATTCATCTGCCCAAGGGTTCAAGAGAACCTGAATGCGCACCATACGGTACGGCTCGACGACAAGAGCGATCACGATAATGACGGCGCCAGCAAGAATCGCACCGATAATGAATTTTGGGTCAAGACCGGCAAAGAGCGCCATGCACATGATCGTCAACAGAATAATCAGGATGGTGCCGAAGTCGGGCTGAATAAAAATCAAGACGAGCGATATGCCCAAATATAAGCCCATGCCCTTAAGGAACTCATTGATGTTACCGCCGGGCGAAAACACGCGATCGAGCATGATAGCAGAATAGGCAATGGCAAACGGCTTGAGAAACTCCGATGGCTGAAACTGAATGCCGGCAATGCTCAGCCAACGCGTAGCGCCACGGCTGCCGCTACCAAAGAGGAACACCGCAAGCAGCAAGATCATCATAGCGATAAGGGCAAGTTTAAGCGCCCCTTCGCCAAACCAGCTATCGGGTGCAACGCGCGCGATGAACTCGAGGGCAGCAACACCGACGACAGTGAACATAAACTGCCGGAACAAAAAGTAGGTCGCGGAGTCGTTCTCGTGAAGCGCCTCGACTGAAGATGCCGAGTACACCATAAGCAGGCCAAAACAGACCAGCGAGAACAGGCAGGTCAAAAAGACCAGGCGGGGTCGCATGATACGTGCGGGGACGCCGGCGATATAACGTTCGCCGATGCCCTGCGTGCGACGACCGGCGCGCGGCGTGCTGCGCTGCGAGGAAGCACGGTCCGAGTCGGGCCTCCTCATATCACTTCGGGGGCTCTCCTCTCTCACCGGCAACCCCTATTCCGTTTGTGATTTCGCTGCCGCGGCAAGCTGGGCCACGTAGTCCTTAAACACGCGGCCGCGCTCCTCGTAGCCCGAGAACTCGTCGAACGAAGAGCAAGCGGGCGAAAGCAGGATCACGTCGCCGCGGCTCGAGAGCGAGCGGGCAACGTCAACGGCATCGCGCAGATCATCGGCCTGGGCGATATCCACGTCACCATCGACATCGGCCTCGTCCATAGCGGCGGTAAAGCGCTCGCGCGCATCGCCAAAGCAAACGACCGAGCGCACGTTGTCCATAACGACGCGGGCAAAGTCCGCAAGCGGGGTGCCCTTATCGTGGCCGCCGAGCAGCAAGATCACATCGTCGTCGGGAAACGCCGTCAGGGCCTTTTCGACCGCATCGGTGTTCGTTGCCTTGGAATCGTTGACATAGCGCACGCCATCGATCTCGCCACAGGGCTCAACGCGGTGCTCCAGCGGCTGGAACGAGACCAGGCCGCGACACACACCGTCAACATCGGCGCCGACCGTCAGGGCCGCCGTGGCAGCACACAGGGCATTGATTACATTGTGATGGCCCGAAATCTTAAGCTCGGACGTATCGACGAGCGGGGTCTCGACGCCCTTCAGGCGAACGACCATCTTGCCATCGCGCAAAAATGCGGCGTCCTCGCCCGTAGGCTCGTCAAAAGCAACCTTGCAGATGCGACGGCCCGGAACATGGATGTACTCATCGAACTCGTGGATACCGGCATCCTCGACGTCAACAATCACCAGGTCATCGTCGACCATATTCTCGAAGAGCTTAATCTTGGCGAGCGCATAGTTCTTATGGCTCTTATGCCAGCCCAGATGGTCGGGGGTAATGTTGAGCAGCACCGCCACACGGGGGTGAAGCTCCTGGGTCGTTGCGATCTGATAGCTCGAAAGCTCCGCCACAAACCACTCGTTATGCGCACGGCCATCGATCTCGTTCACCGGAGGCTCGCCAATGTTGCCGACAGCAACGCTCGCCTCGCCCGCTGCCTTAAGCAGGTAATCGGTCAGTGACGTGGTTGTCGTCTTGCCGTTGGTGCCCGTAATGGCAATCCAATTTTGGGGAGACAGACGGTAGGCAAACTCGGGCTCACCCATAATCTGGGCAGCGTGATCACGGCCAGCCTTAAAGAATGCCGAGAACTCCGAGATGCCCGGACACGTCACGCATACATCAAACGCGCCCTCGACCTGCTCGGTTCCGTAGACAAACGATGCCCCGTGCGCCTCGAGCGAGCGCGTGGCATCGTTGGGCTCGGATGTGCCGCCACCGTAAACGGTAACGGCACTCACACGCTCGGGATGTGCAAGCGCCCAGCGAGCGACATCAAGACCGGACTTACCCTGGCCCAAAACGAGCAGGCTAAAGACATCAGCAAGAGGCAT
>CAJKEF010000297.1 GCA_905198825.1 uncultured Collinsella sp.
CCTACCTGGTCATCATCATCGACGAGCTCTCGGACCTGATGATGGTCGCCGGTAAGGATGTCGAGGCCTCGATCGTGCGTATTGCTCAGCTGGGCCGTGCCGCCGGCATTCACCTCATTGTGGCTACGCAGCGCCCGAGCTCCAACGTGGTGACGGGCCTCATCAAGGCCAACATCACCAACCGCATCGCCTTTAACGTCGCCACGGGCATCGATTCGCGCGTCATCATCGACCAGATGGGTGCCGAAAAGCTCACCGGTTTGGGCGACATGCTGTTCTCTAAGGTCGACTGGGGCAAGCCCCGCCGTATCCAGGGCTGCTTTGTCTCGGATGATGAAATCAACGAGATCGTCGAGTTCGTCAAGTCGCAGAGCGAGCCCGACTACCACGAGGAGATCCTGTCTGCCGTGGCGCCCGCTTCCATGTCCATGGCTGGTGGCGGCATTGTTCGCACGGGCGTTGCCGATCCGCAAGATGACGACCCGCTTATCTGGGAGGCCGCCCATATTGTGGTGGAATCGCAGCTGGGCTCCACATCTGGGCTGCAACGCCGCCTCAAGGTTGGCTATGCGCGCGCCGGGCGTATTATGGACATGCTGGAAGAAAAGGGTGTCGTCGGCCCGCCCGACGGTTCCAAGCCGCGCGAGGTTCTGCTGGACGAGGAGGGGCTCGCCGCGTTGGAGTCTGTCGACGCCGAGATGGCACGTGAAGATCGTGAGTTTGGAGGATTCTGATGGCTGCACGCTTTGGTGACATGCTGCTCGAGCAGCGTCGCCGGATGGGCCTTTCCATCCAGCAGGTCGCCAACACCATCAAAATCAGGCCGCAGATCATCGAGTTTTTCGAGACCGGTAACTTTGCTTCGATGCCGCCGCGCGGCTATGCGCAGGGCATGATTTCGAGCTATGCTCGCTTTTTGGGGCTTAACCCGCGCGAGGTCGTCAACGCTTATTTTGATGACCTCATGGCATATGAACGCGAGACCTCGCAGCAGGGCGGTCGTTTTCAGGATGCTGCCGGCTACGTTAACTCGCGTTCGTCGGTCGATAACGGGCGCTTTCTGATGGTTCAGGGTGGTCGCTCGACGCGGTACGGCCAGCGCCCTCCGCAGGCGGGCTATATCACCGAGACGGGCTCCAGCGAGGAGATTCGTTCTCAGCGAGATCGCTTTCGCAGTACGCTCATGCCGGATGACCGTGCTCTTCCCGCCGCCCGCGGGTTGAGTCGCGATCCCCGCGCCGGTTACGGCGACGGTGGCTACTCCGGTCGTGGTTATCGCGGAGTTTCAGCCGGGCGTTCCTACGGTGGTTACGCCGACGCCGATACCACGCAGGTGACGCCGCGTCTTCGCTCTCAGTCGCAGCCGTATGGCCAGCGCTCTTCGGCTCCGCGTTCGGGCCAGCGTGGCTATCAAGGCCGCGGTGAACTTGCGTCCCGCTCGGGTCAGCGCAGCCTTCAGGGCCAGGGTGGCTATCGCGGCCGTTCCGATAGCAATCGTGGTCGTATGCCTCAGGGAGGCGGCCGCAGCAGTTCCAATCGTGGACGCGGCGGATCACGTACTCCTCAAAACAACGGGCTCGATCCGCGTATCGTCTACGCCGGCATCGGTGCCGTTGCGCTGCTGTTGATTGTGCTCATCGTGGTGCTTCTGCGCGGCTGCGCATCTTCGGCGCCCGAGACCACGCCCGAGACGCCCACTGCCACCAAGACGACGACTAAGAAGTCTTCTAAGAAGACCGAAACGGTCGACGAGGACGAAGACACCGATGAGGCGACGGATGAGTCGACTGACTCGGACGCTACCAAGACGACGGCCAAGAAGGAAGAGAACGAGGTCACGAAGGTCAAAGTCTCCGTTGCCAAGGGAAAGACCGCGTGGATTGAGGTCAAGGTCGACGGCAAGTCGGTCTATGGCGCCCAGGCGACTGGCCCCTTTGAGCAGGAGTACACGCCCGAGTCCTCGATCGAGATCACCACGTCCAAGCCTTCCGATGTCACCGTTACCAAGAACGGTGAAAAGGTCCGTTACGATACCAAGACCTCCGGCGTGGCGCGTGTGACGATCACCGTTCCCAAGAAGGAGACGACTGATTCCGAGAATGGTGAAAGTTCTGATGATACCGACACCACCGATGGTACCGATACCACCGACGGTACCGATGCCCAGTCCACGGATGGCGCCGATACCGCAACTGACGGTCAGACGCCCACCGATTCTACCGACTATTCGTACGATAGCTACTAAGCCGCACGTACGCGAAAGGAAACATCATGGCTAAAGATTCCAGCTTCGACGTCGTGTCCGAGGTCAACATGCAAGAGGTCGACAACGCCTTTCAGCAGACCACGCGCGAGATTTCCCAGCGCTATGACCTTAAGGATTCCGGCGCCACGATCGAGCTTTCGAAGGGCGACAAGCTCTTTACGATCAACGCCCCGGCCGACTTTGTCTCCAAGCAGATTGTCGACGTGCTGAGCTCCAAGCTCATCAAGCGCGGCATCGACCTCAAGGCTGTCTCGTGGGATGCTCCGCAGGCGGCATCGGGCGGCACCGTGCGCGTGCTCGGC
>CAJKEF010000298.1 GCA_905198825.1 uncultured Collinsella sp.
TGCTCCGGCGCCAGCACGCAGTAGGTGTTGCCAAAGAGGGTATCCGGCCGGGTGGTGAACACGGAAAAGCTGCCGCCGCCCACGATGCCGAACTCGATTTGAGCGCCCTCGGTGTCGCACGTCAGAATGTGCGTGTCACACTTGGGGAACTGCTCACGCAGCTTGACCTGCAGGAACTTTGCCACGATGGTGTCGTCGGTCACAGCCATGAGGGTCGAGCCCGAACCGCTGATCCAGATGGTCTTGGCGCCGCCGTTAAGGCAGGTGTCGCGCACAGCGTTGTAGTCGGGAATCAGACGGCGACGATAGGGTTCCTGAATGCGGTCGTCATTGGCGGCGGCAATCAGGTCGAGGTTGCCGGACTCAAGACCGCGCGTCATGCCGGCGATGCGGCCCATCTGCCATACGGCGGTGGAGAGCGGAACCTCCTGCGGCACGACCTTGCGCGCCTCGCTCGTATGCACCTCGTAGGGCGGAATCACGGTAATAAAACGCAAGCGATCGCTCACCTCGTAGCGCAGGCACTGGGGGAGCGAATCGGTCGGCGTAAAGGAGCAGACGGCACCGCCCAGGATAGCGGGGGCGACGTTATCGGGATGGCCCTCGACCTCGGTGGCGATGCGGACGAGCTCGGCGCGGTCGACGGTATGGCCCGTTAACGCGGCGGCAGCCATGATGCCGGCGACGACGCAGGTGGAGCTGGAACCCAGGCCGCGGGCGACGGGCACGTCGGTCTGAATGTCGATGGCAACGGGAAAAGCCGGCTCGCCCCAGGCGGCCAGAGCATCGACAAAGCTTACATAGACCAGGTTATTCTCGTTTTGGAACTCCTCGGGGCAGCCCGTGATGGTGAGCTTGTCGGCGCGCTCAAAGGTAAAGTGCGAGTAGAGGCTGACGGCCATGCCGAGGGTATCGTAGCCAATGCCCAAGTTGGCGCTTGTTGCTGGGACGGTGATCTTGATCATGTGAGTCCTCCTGGCGTGCCTGGCTGTTTAGTTCGCTGCTCGGGCAGTCCTGCGCAAGACGGAAAGCACATTAAGTGCTTTCCTTTGCGTGCGGAACTCGCGACAAACTCAACCCGCGCCAGCCGGCCCCGGAGACCCTCCCTGCCGTCACTTGCTTCAAAGACTTTGTTCCTCGCCGCCTCCGCGGCTCGAGGTCCCCGTTCTCCTCGGTGGGGTTGTCTAAGATTGTTGTTGAACTTCGGCCTTTGGCTCAAAGAAAAACGGGAGATGCGATCTGCATCCCCCGTTTTTGTTGCACCTACTCTAGGTCAATAAATTTGATGCTCAGAATCTTGCCGTCCTTGACGAGCATTCTGGCCATGGTGGGGCCTCGGGTGCCTCTTGGATAGCTGGCGCTGCCTGGGTTGAGAACCAAGCAGCGACCCACTTGGGCTTCTTTGATTACGTGGGTGTGGCCGTTGATGGCTACGTCTACGGATCCCACCGGAAGGTCTTCGCGGTAGTGGGCTACGGCGAATTTGAGGCCTTCGTAGGTAAAGAGCGCAAGACGGTCTACATCGGGGCCGTAGTCGCGGTAGTAATCGTTGTTGCCCAGTACGGCCCGCACGGGGGCGATGGTGCATAGGTGCTCGTAGTCCATCTCTGACGTGAGGTCTCCGGCGTGGATAATCAGGTCTGCGCCCTCAAGCTCATCCAAGAGCGCAGGCGAAAGATAGCCGTGGGTGTCCGAGATGATGTCGATGCGCTTGGCGCTTGCACTGTTCATGGGATCCCTTCCGCAAAAAACGATTCGGCAGATGCATAAAAAGGCCCCACGGCTCCGCAGACGATGGGTCCACAGGGCTGCGGGGCCAGCGTGCTAGAGACTCAGGGCCTTCTTAAGCGGCACGACGCGGCGGCGCGAAACCGGCACGCGTTCGTCGACGCCCGTAATGCCCAGCTGGATGGCGCCCGAGGGCACCGTCTCCACATCCGTAACGCACGCCAAGTTGACGATATAGCGGCGGTGAACACGGAAGAAGCCAAAGTCGCAGAGCTTGGCCTCAAACTGCGCCAGCGAGGTCGTCGACAAAAAGCGATCATCGACGGTATAGATGCAGGAGTAATCGTCCTTGGCCATGATAAAGCGAATGTCGTCCACGGGAATGAGCACCTTACGGCCGCCCTTTTCCACCGGGATGCGCTCGATGGTCACCTTGCTGTCCGTAACCGGCTTGGCGCGTTGCATGACCTTCTCGATCGCGCGATCCAAGCGAGCTTCCTCGACCGGCTTCATCAGATAATCGACGGCATCCACGTCGAATGCCTCGACCGCATGGTCACTATACGCAGTCACAAACACGATCGCCGGCGGATTTTTGAGCTTATGCAGCGCCTCGGCAAGTTGCAGGCCCGAGGCACCGGGCATCGAGATATCGAGAAACACGACATCCACGCGACTTTCCATAAGCATCTCGATGGCGGAGCGGACGCTCGACGCCTCCGTGATCGTGCCGATCTTGCCCGTTTGCTCGAGCAGGAAGCGAAGCTCCGAGCGAGCCGGCGCCTCATCATCCACAATCATCGCACGCAGCATAGGGATAAAACCTTTCGTCAACT
>CAJKEF010000299.1 GCA_905198825.1 uncultured Collinsella sp.
CGTGTTCGAGCTGTTGAGCGCCTATGCGAGCGGCTTGGACCGTCGAGACATGGTCGAGCCCTGCGAGGCAGCTGACATTATGGCCGGTGCCCTGGCCGATAGCCTGCCGGCATGCACTCGCGCCGTATGCGTGCGCGGTGTCACGTCGTTTACGCACGGCCTACTCGAGCTGCTGTCTGCCGTGGCGAACAATGGGGGAGAGGTCGTCGTGCTGCTTGCCCACGAGCAGGCGGCGATGCGCGAGGAGCTTGCCGCGGCATTTGATGCCCGCGATGTGTTGTTTGAGATCGCGCCGCTAGGGGAGGGTGTCGGCGCGTCTGATGCCGCTTGCGGGACCGCCGCTCAGCCTGCCTTTATTGAGGTCGCTGGCCCCCATGCCCGTGCTCATGCTTATGCGGACGCAATTGATGATCTGGTAAAAACGTGCCGGGGTTCCGAGGTCGACGGCGCCTCTGCCGACCCCGTGCGTGTGCTTGCCGTTTCCGCCCGGGCACCCCAGCTGTTCGGTGAGCTCGCCTCTCGTCTGGCGGCTCGTCATATCGCTGCCGAGACGGTTGAGTTCACGGCGTTTTCCCAGTCCATCGCGGGCAGGCAGTTTACGGCGCTCGCCAGCCTGATCGAGCGTATGAAAGCCGCCGACGAGGGCACCGCTTCCAAGACCGAGTGGTGGCCCGCTCCAGAGCTTACCGACTGGATTTATAGCCCGCTTTCGGGTGCCGATACCGCCAGCGCGCGCACCTTCGACAAGAACATGCGCCTGTCGCGCGGCAAGACCACCACGGCCGTCAAGAGCCTGCTGCAGAGCGTGCAGGGCCAGGTTAGGGGCACGCGCAAAGCTGCCAGTGATGAGAACTGGTTTAAGAACGTGCCGTGCGTGGTCTCGGACGTGTTCCAAGCGCTGTGGCGCGACAAACCCGTGACGGCGCTCAAGGCCATGCTCGCCGTTGCCGAGGCGCTGCCCGATCGCGCTCTAGGCGGCCTTGACGGCCAAGCCCGTCGCCAGGCAGAGACGGCTTTGCTGCGCCATGCCATCGACATCCTTATGAACGATGCTCGCGCACTCGACGTGTCGCAGGCCGCGACCGTGCCGGTTCTCGACGGCGTTCGAACCAAGGTGGACAAGCGCAGTACCGCTTACGATTACGCGACCTACGAGGTCGATCGCACGCCACGGGCACAAGTGCGCTTCGTGTCGCTTGCCGATGCGTCGGTTTTGCGTCCTGGCGGCTACGATGCCGTGCTGTTTGCCGATGTCGACCTGGACAGCTATCCGCTTTCGCACGAAGAGGGCCCGCTTGCCACATTGACGGCCGAGCTGCGCCGCGACGGCGTGTCTTTGGAGCCCGCTGCCCTGCTGCGCGTGCGCTTTGGCCGTGCGATGCAGACGGCGAGCGGTCCGGTCGCGCTCGCCCGCGTGACGCACGATCGCCAGGCGCGCGAGTGCTACCCGGCAGCCGTATGGACCGAGCTGCGGGCACATGCCGAGGCCGCTGGCGCTGCCAAGCCCACGCGCGTGGGCGAGGGCGATATCATCGCCGACTTTGATTCCGCTGCAGGCGAAGGTCTTAGGAGCGGGCGCGTGACCTGCGAAGCTCCTCAGCATCTGAGCGATGAAGCCATTCCGTATCTGGTCCTGCGCCGTCGCGATGGCGAGGGCGAGGACGCGCCGCTCGTGCCGCGTCTGACGTCCGCCTCGCAGATCGAGGCCTATTCTACCTGCCCACTGTGCTGGTTCGTGTCGTATCGCGTCAAGCCCCAGTCTATCGACGCGGGCTTTGGCAACATGGAGAAGGGCAACTTTGTCCACGACGTGCTGGAGCATCTGCATGCCCGTCTGCCCCAAGAGGGCATGGAGCGCGTGACGCCCATGAATCTGCCGCGCGCGAAGGAGCTGCTGCACGAGGTCTTTGCCGAGACCCTGGCCGAGCACGCCGGCAAGCGCGGTACCGAGGGCCCGCTGGTGCCGCTCTCTCCAGTGGAGGAGCGTCAGGTGGCCGAGATTCTGCCGCAGCTGGAGGGCGTTCTTGCCTACGAGTCCGAGGCGCTCGCACCCTTCGCGCCGCGCTACCTGGAGTTTGCGTTCAACGAGCTCCGGGTCGAGTATGCCGGTTGGCCGCTCGGCGGGCGCATCGACCGCGTGGATGTGGACGCCGAGAATCGCGCCGTGGTAATCGACTACAAGCATCGTTCGGGTGTCGAGGAGTTTAAGCTCGCCGACCCCACGGTGCGCGACGAGGAGTCGGGCGAGGCCCCCATCGACGACCCGCGCTGGCTGCCGCCCCATACCCAGACACTCATCTACGCGCAGGCCATGCGTCGGGCGCTGGGCCTAGATACCCGCGCTGCGCTCTACTTTTCGACCAAGGGCGGCAAGCCCGCGCTGCGTGGTGCCGCAAGTGCCGAGTTACTCGAGGAAGAGTGCGGCGACGGTCGCATCCCGGGCCTCAAGAAGGGCTTTCCGGGCGAGGGCGGCAACATGGACTTCGATGCGCTGCTCGACCGCGTGGAGACCGGCATTGCCGAGCGCCTGCGCGAGCTCGAGGCAGGCAACGTTGCCGC
>CAJKEF010000300.1 GCA_905198825.1 uncultured Collinsella sp.
CCACAGATGGCGGGCGCGCTCGAGCGTGTTGATGGCGTGCGGGTGACGTCGTTTTGGCGCACAGTGGAGGATTGCTTGCTGCGTGCGCCGTTCTCCTACGGGTTGGCGATTGCCGATTCTGCACTGCGGGCGAAAGGCGTATCACGTTGGGATTTGTGCGAGCGCCTCCGCGCCGATTGCGAGGGCAGGCGAGGGTATCGCAGGGCACAGGTGATTGCGTCGTATGCGGACGGGCTGTCCGAAAACGGCGGCGAGTCTCGGTTCCGAGCGTTCTTTATTGCGTACGGATTTCCGGTTCCGGAGCTGCAGGTGGAGTTTCGCGACCCGCTCGATCCGAGCCAGGTGTTTCGCGTCGACTATTTTTGGCGGCTCGTGGACGGGACGTGTGTCATCGGCGAGCTCGACGGAAAGGGGAAGTACACCTTGCAGAACGGCGGGGGCCGGGAGTCGGTCGGCCCATTCGTGGCAGAACGTCAACGGGAGTCCCATCTGACAATGCTCGGGCACAAGGTGCTTCGGTTCACGTTTGATGAGCTCAAGAACCCGGGGAAATTGGTTGAAAAGATGGGGCTAGCAGGTATTCCGCGACGGGCCGATTTGGCTGAGGAATGGAGACGTCAGTGGTATGGGCACTGAAGCGGACCGTCTTAATCTGTAACAACAGGGGACCGTTTGGCCTCGTAACTGTTACAGCTTAAGACAAAAGGTTGGCGGCTGATGAAAGATCTCAATCTGTAACATCTAGAGGCCGAAAACCTGTCTACTTGTTACAGATTAAGACGTTTGACGACGGGGCTGGAGAATATCTCAATCTGTAACAACAAAGGACTGTTTTACCTTCTACCTGTTACAGATTGAGATAAAGGCCGGGCTTGTGTCTGTAACATATGGGGGGTGTTTGGGGCCGTATCTGTTACAGATTGAGATGTTTCGTCAGCACGGCCAGAGCAACGCCGCGCTGTCTCCGTTTGTCCCTACATCTCTCTCTTCCCTCCGTTAACCGATATGTTTGACTTTAGTTCGCTGCATTAGATGATAATGGACAAATGTTCAAGTTAATCGTGAGGGAGGAGCTCGATATGGCGTCTGCCGATCGTTCTACGTTGTTTATCAATGCGACCATTCTGGATGGTTCGGAGCATATGGAGCCGCAACCCGATATGGCCGTGGCCGTTGAGCGCGGTGTCATCACGTGGATGGGGCCGAGTGCTGTGGCGCAGGCGCTTGCGGGTGCCGAGGTTATCGACCTGACAGGTGCGTATCTCATGCCAGGCCTCATCAATATGCATGTGCATCTGTGCGGTTCGGGCAAGCCGGTTTCGGCGGGCGATGCGGGCGCGCTGATGAAGAAGCTCGATAATCCCGTGGGGCGCGCCATTGTCCGCCACATTCTTAAGGGCAGCGCCCAACAACAGCTGGCAAGTGGCGTGACCACGGTGCGCGGCGCGGGCGACCCGCTGTTTGCCGATCTTGCCGTGCGCGATGCTATCGATGCCGGAAAGTATCAGGGTCCTCGCCTGGTGGCGCCGGGAACGGGCATCACGGTGCCGGGCGGCCATGGTGCAGGCTTGTTCGCCCAGGTGGCAAACAGTCCCGCCGAGGCAGCCGAACAGGTGCGCGACCTGTATGCGCGCGGTGCCGACGTCATTAAGCTGTTCGTAACGGGTGGTGTGTTCGATGCGACTGAGGTGGGCGAGCCGGGCGTGCTGCGTATGCCGGTGGAGGTTGCCGCGGCGGCATGCAAGGCGGCGCACGAGGTTGGCCTTCCGGTCATGGCCCATGTCGAGAGCACCGAAGGTGTGAAGGCCGCGCTTGAGGCCGGCGTTGACACGATTGAGCACGGCGCTCCGTTGACGCCCGAGATCCTGGAGCTGTACCGCGGCGCCGCGGGCACACAGCTTGAGGGGCGTGCGCCCAGCGTTACCTGCACTATCAGCCCGGCGCTGCCGTTTGTATTGCTCGATCCGGAAAAGACTCATTCGACCGATACGCAAAAGAAGAACGGCGACATCGTGTGCTCGGGCATCATCGAGAGCGCTCGTGCCGCACTGGAAGCTGGCGTTAAGGTGGGCCTTGGCACGGACTCGAGCTGCCCGTTCGTGACGCAGTACGACATGTGGCGTGAGGTGGCCTATTTTGCCAAGTATGTCGGCGTGAGCAACGCCTTCGCGCTGCACACGGCCACGCAGGTCAACGCTGAGCTACTGGGGCTGGGCGGCGAGACCGGCACGATCGAGTGCGGCAAGGCCGCCGATATCCTGGTGACGCGCGAGAACCCGCTCGATGACCTGTGCGCTCTGCGTGAGCCGATACACGTGATGTGTCGCGGTGATCTGGTGCGCAAACTCAAGGTGAAGCGTATTCCCGAGGTTGATAACGAGCTCGACACGATTATGGCCACGCCGGCTGAGGCGCTGGCCGAGGAGCTTGCCCGCGACGGCGTGGCATAGGTGTGACAAAGGGACAACTCCGTTGCCGCATACAAAAGCCGAGGTCTCAACACGAGGCCTCGGCTTTTGTATCGAACAAATTCTTAAGATTTGGGACAAACAAACCTG
>CAJKEF010000301.1 GCA_905198825.1 uncultured Collinsella sp.
GTCGGCGCCGGCCATGCCGCGGGTGACGAACACATCGCGCTCGTTGAGATAGTCGACGATGCCGGCCTTGATGGTCTCGTAGCTCTCGATCGAAAGCGGTCGGTTGACGACGCCCCAGGCAATCTTATCGTGAACATCGGGGGTGTCAACGATGAAACGATCGTTGGGAGAACGACCAGTGCGCTCCCCCGTCTCGATCACCAGCGCGCCGTTGGATGCCATGCGGCCTTCTTCGCGGCGGATGGCGTGCTCGACGAGCTCCGCGGCGGGTAGATCGACCAGCAGACGGGGCTGATTCTCGGCGGGATCTTCAACGAGCGTAATACCAAAGTTGGACAAAACTTCTGCAGGGGTAACACCAGGCATGGGGCCTCCTTTAAAAACGCGACACGTGGACGCGGCGCGCACTTTACTCACGTAAAGCCCGTTGTACCCGATATGCAAAAACGTTTTTGCGGCAAGGGCGGCAAGCCCGCCCAACGGTCAAAAATCGCAGGCAAGCGGCCTAATCATTGGGGACGTTTTTAAACGACCAGTCGTTGGGGACGTTCTTGAACAGGCAACATTCAAGGAATGTCCCCGGATGCCGGCACTTAGGGACGTTCCCAAAGTGCCGGCACATAAAGAACGTCCCTAAGTGCCGACTACAGCGGCAGGCCTTGGCCGAGCATGGCGATGGCGCTCATCAGGACCAGCATGCCGGCGGCGTAGGGCAGGACGGCGCCCAGAAGTTCGGCGTCCTTGCCGCGCACGTGTACGGCGGCCAGGCCGATGGCGAGTGTCTGCGGCGAGATCATCTTGCCGGCGGCGACGCCAAGCGCATTCAGCGCGACCATCCAGTAGTCGCTCACGCCCAGCGCCGTAGCGGCCTGGCTCTGGATGGGGCCAAACAGCATGCCCGAAGACGTGCCCGAGCCGGTCACAAACGCACCAACCGCACCAATCCACGGAGCCAGAATCGGGTACAGGCCCCCGGCGACCGCAATGCAAAACGCACTGATCGAAGAAATCATGCCGGCATAGCCCATCACCTTGGCGCAGCCCAGTACCGAAAGCATCGTGATCACCGTCGGCGTCATCTGCTTCACGGTCGCGGCCAGCACCTCGCCCATCATGCGCGGCGAAGCACCCTGAATGGCACCGCCGACAAACGCCGCCAGGAAAATCCAGACGCCCGGCGTGTTGATCCACGAAAACGTAAGCGTACCGGGATTCTCACCGCAATACACCTGCACGTGGCTCGCAAACGGCACGAGCGCGGCATGTACAGCGGGCACCAGGTTAGACGTGCCCAGCAGCAACACAAAGATCAGGATGAAGCACGACCAGGCCGAAAGCGCCGACTTAACGGTGAGCTTCTCCCCCGCCTCGATATTCATGTGGAAGCGCGCATCCAGGTGGCCGGACTTCTCGGCGCGCATGGCAAGCGCGGCGGTCAGCGCAAGCGACACGATGGAGCCTACGACCACGGCCAGCTCGGGACCCACAAACATGGCAACGACCAGAGCCGCGCCGACAAACGACACGCCGGAGAGCAACGCCACGCCGGCAACACCGTGCAGGCGCTCGCCCACACTCGCGGCATTGCCCTGGTCATCGGCAACACGGCCCGCAACCAGCACAATAAATAGCGGCATCACCACAAAGAACGGTGCGAGCTGCACCAGCTGAACGGTCGCCAGGTGCAGGGAATCCAGACCCACCAGGTCGGCAACGGACACCGTGGGGATGCCAATGGAGCCGTAGGGCGTGGGCACGCCGTTGGCCAGCAGGCAGATGAGCACGGCAGGCACGGCCTCAAAGCCCAGGCCCGCGAGCATGCCGGCGGGAATGGCGACAGCGGTACCGAAGCCGGCCATGCCCTCCATAAAGCCACCGAAGCACCAAGCCACGAGCAGCGCCAGCAGACGGCGGTCGCTGCTGATGGAGGTGATCATGCTGCCGATCACCTCCATGGCGCCCGTACGAACGCACAGGTTATACGTGAACACCGCGGCGATGATCACCAGGACGATGGGCCACAGAGCCATCAAAAAACCTTCGAGCGAGGCGGTCGCGATCTGCGCTGCCGGCAGGTGCCACCATGCGAAGGCAAGCAAGCACGAAAGGACAAACGATCCGATAGCGGCCTTCCAAGCTGGCCATTTAAAGCACAGCAGCATCACGACCAGCCAAATAATCGGCACAAGAGCCAGTAAGAATGCGGCGACGTCCATGGGTAAAAACTCCTTGGTACCAAGCAAGCGGTATCGGGGGGGTCACAAAACTTCATCAGGATACCGCACGTTTGCCGACAAATTACAGCCGCCCGCCGAAATTATTGAACAACCTGTTCAAAAACACGAATGGATACCACCGCGACTATACTAGAGCGCAGCAATAGAAAGGAACCGCCTTGAGCATCACGCCCCTCGATAGCATCCGCCGCGCCATCGCCCGCCGCAATGGCGTCGCCGACCCCGCCGTAGCGAGCAGCGGCGCCGTGAAGGCCCAGGGCGGACGCATCGAGAACGGCCTGTTCCCCGCATCGCACACCGCCGAGGAACTCGCACGAATC
>CAJKEF010000302.1 GCA_905198825.1 uncultured Collinsella sp.
TTATGACGCCGCCCAAGATAATGAGTAGGTTGGAGATGATGCTCGTCACGCGCCAACCGGTGGGCAGCAGCGGCTCAAAAATGGCAGTGAACAGCCTGATGGCAGCAGTGATTACAAAGTAAAAACCCAGGACAGTCGTCAAAAAGACGAGGGACTTGGCGGGTGCAAAAAGCAGCGCGATACCAGCAATGAGCGCTAAGACGCCCGTGATGGCGTAGATCCAGCGTACGGCCTTGACGGCTTTGCCTGCCATGCTTTTTCTCGTCAAATCCAAACTGGCTCGATTTTTGGTCATCGTTCTTAAAGATGCCCATAATGTCTCCTTTCCGTGCGGCGTAAGCCTTGATCGTTACAACTAGTATCGCCTAAAGGCGCTGGCGTATGGGTCGGGGAGGGCGAAACGTAACCCAAAGGTCCCGAATTGTTTCCGTTGTTCCCCACGTCGCGATTTTCTATTCAACAGGTGTAGAACATTGCAGCCCTGTTCGTTATTGCCTACGTTTTAGGTTAGATTTTCCTAAGAACAATTGCCCGAAATTGGGGGTCCCTATGAACGAAACAGTTCCCGCGGCGCCGGTAGGCGCTGAGTCGATGGCAAAGCAGGGTTGCGAAAAGCTCGGCTTGGACGCGTTTGATGCGTTGGTTCGCCGCGCCCGCACGTGCCGTCGCTTTGACGAGTCCATGCGCGTGCCGCGCGAGTTTTTGCTCGAGCTGGCGGAACTGGCGCACCTGGCTCCCTGCGGCGCCAATGCTCAGCGTCTGCGTTTTCATGTGGTAAGCGGTGCAGAGGACTGTGCGTGTGTATTTGACGAGCTTGCATGGGCCGGTGCGCTCAAGGATTGGCCGGGTCCTGCCGAGGGCGAGCGCCCGACCGGCTACATCGCGATTCTGGCCGAGCGCGCCGTTCCGGGCAAGCCTGTCGCTCCCATTACCGAGGTCGACATGGGCATTGCCGCACAGACGATGATGCTCGCCGCCCGCAGCGCCACGCCCGAGGTGGCTGCCTGCATGTTCAAGGCCTTTACGCCCCACGCGATCGATGCCATGGGGCTCGATAACGACAAGTATGAGCTCAAGCTGATCATGGCGTTTGGCGTTCCGGCCGAGACACAGGTGATCGATGCGATCGATTCCAACCCCGACGGCTCCATCAATTATTGGCGCGACGAGGCGCGGGTGCACCACGTACCCAAGCGTTCGCTCGCCGACGTGCTGGTGTAGTTGAGCGTCGCCGCGGTGCAATCCGGCGGCAAAATCACCACAAAGGCTCCTGTCCCCTTTGTGGTGGTACGAGGGGAGGGTATGTGGCAGATCTGTATTTGGTGCGGCATGGGCAGACTGAGCTCAATGTGCAGAGCATTTTGCAGGGCTGGCACGATTCGCCGCTTACGACGCGCGGGCGCGAGCAGGCGCTGACGGCGCGTACGGCGTTTGCGGCGCGTGGCGTGGCCTTTGATCATGTGTATTCCTCGCCGTTGGGCCGGGCGCGGCATACGGCCGAGCTTATCGTTGGCGAGGGCCGTTCCATTGAGCTGGTCGATGACCTGCGTGAGTGGCATTTTGGCTCGCTGGAGGGCACATCAAATCGCGAGATGCCGCCGCAGCCCTGGGGTGATTATCCGGTGGCCTTTGGCGGCGAGTCGGAAGTGCAGCTTCAGTCGCGCATGGTCGCGGCGCTGTCCCGCATCATGGCCAGGCCGCAGCACGACTGCGTGCTGGCGGTTTCCCACGGCTCAGCCTGCCAGGAGTTTCTTGAGTATGTGACTGGCGGGGGAGAGCTACCCGACAACGGTGCCGTGCTTCATTTTGGCTATTGCGACGGGGCGTTTTCGCTCTTGGGTTGGTAACGAACGAAAGGACCCCTATGAATAAAGATCTGTATCTGGTCCGTCATGGACAGACGATATTCAACCTTAAGCGCATTATCCAGGGCTGGAGCGACTCGCCTCTCACGCAGCTGGGATGCGACCAGGCGGCGCGCGCCGGCATGTTTTTACGTGCGCGCGGCATTGAGCCCGATCATGCCTACACCTCCACGCTTCATCGCACCGAGCAGACTATCGCCAACTTGTGGCCGGGCTTGGCGTACGAGCGCCTGGACGGCCTGCGTGAGTGGTTCTTTGGCGACTTTGAGGCCGAGCGCGTGATGCTTATGCCCGAGCGCCCGTGGCGCGACTTCTATCGCCAGTTTGGCGGCGAGGGCCAGATGCAGGTGCGCGAGCGCATGGTGGCGACGCTGACCGAGCTTATGCAGCGTCCGGACCACGAGTGCGTGCTCGCGGTGAGCCACGGCTCGGCTATCAAGGAGTTTTTGGACCACGTGCGGGGCGCGGCGGCCGACGAGCGCGAACGCGTGCCGGGCAACTGCTCAGTGCTGCATTTTGCGTTTGACGATGCGGCCGATACGTTTGAACTGGTCGAAGTCTTTACGCAGGAGGATTACGCGCGTGAGCTGGGACTTGAGCCGCTCGTGGCTACTGCGGGTCCGCAGCGCGGATAACGCGAGCGCGGCGGCACGGGTCGCCGGCTAACTTCTCGACGCAAAAGGGGCGGAGA
>CAJKEF010000303.1 GCA_905198825.1 uncultured Collinsella sp.
CACCGATTCTGGAGCCAAGATCCGCAGCCAGATCCAGGACCTGCGCCAGCTGCTCGATGCATATAGAAACGGTGCTATCGAGGAGCGCGCCTAGCACCACCCGCGGGGATTGGCTAAACTTGCTGAGTTTGTCATCCCCACGGCGCCCCGGCGCCACCCTAAGGCAGGTACCATGCAAAAGCTCCTTGCGCAGATCATGAAATTTGGCGTCGTCGGTGTCATTGCCACGGTTATCGACTTTGGCATTATGAATCTGCTCCACTACGGTCTGGGCCTCAACATCCTAATCGCCAACACCAGCGGCTTTATCGTCTCGCTCATCTTTAATTACGTCGCCAGCATGAAGTACGTGTTTGCGCACAAGGAAGGCATGAGCCGCCGCCGCGAGTTCATCATCTTTGTCGTGCTGTCCGTGATCGGCCTGGCACTCAACGACGGTATCGTGCTGACACTCAACGCCGGTCTGGGGCTCGAGGCCAATATCGCCAAGATCTGCGCCACCGCGCTTGTCATGGTCTACAACTTTGTGACCCGAAAGATCTTCCTGGAGGGCGACGAGACCAAGTAACTCGCAACCTTACAGCCTTACGATGCCCACGGACAATGCGCGCTCAGCACAGTATCGCCCGCGGGCATCGTTCGTTTACGGGCAAATTTTCAACGTTTGCGGATTACCTCTTGAAAATTTGGCGAGTTCGTATAGTTCTTGGCAAAGACCTTACGTTTCCCATGCAAAAGCTCTAAAGTATCCTCTGCTCGATTCATCAACGCATTGGATGTGATTACGTGCGCAAGGCACTGGCACAACCTCATACCAAGCAATTCCTCAAGTTCGCTGTCGTGGGTCTTATCTCCTTTGGCATCGACTGGGGCATGCTTATTGCGCTCGTCGAGCTGTTCCACCTCGACTTTTTGATGAGCACCACGATCTCGTTTACCACGTCCGTCGTGGTCAACTACTGGCTCAGCATGAAGTACGTGTTCGACCACCGTGAGGGCATGAGCCGCAAGCGCGAGTTCACGATCTTCACCATCCTGTCGGTGATTGGTTTGGGCCTCAACGACCTGTACATGTTTGTGGGCGTCACGTTTTTGAGCATCGGCTACCAGGCCATGAAGGCCATCGCCACGTTCCTGGTCACCTGGTACAACTACTTTAGCCGTCGCTTATTCCTCGAGGGCGCACAGTCATAGTTTGTTCGACATTTGCTTGAAGGTATAACCGGTTGGAATTCTCGTTCCGACCGGTTTTTTGTTTGCCGAGAGACCCGGCGACCCAGTCCTCTACGCATGAAAAACGGGCGGCCCGGATGTTTGTCCGAACCGCCCGTTTGGCGCGTTATGTCGAGGTATCTAGCCCGTTACGTAATACCAGACTACGCTGTCGCCATTGGAAAGAACGTAACTGCTGCAAGCCATTTTGGGCGGTACGCCGTTGACGGAATACATCCAGCCGCTCGTGCTGCCGTGCTCCTTCTCAGCCAAGCCGCCGATAGCTGCGACATACGTGCCATACGGCGAACCATGCGCATTCACGGAAAGGCCCAGAGCGCACAGGGCATCGTAGACCGTGGCGCCCTCGTTAAAGGTGAACGTGCCGCCAGACGAGACAGGATTGCCCACGGCGCTCGAAGTTACCGAGACCGTCACTGTGACATAGCCATGCTGCTGCGAGCCGCCCTGATTGCCCGCAGAGGCGCTGCCGCCGTTGGATGCAGACCCACCGCCAGACACCGAGCCGCCGCCCGAAGAAGAGCCGTCAGAAGAACTCGATCCACCGGTGGATTCAGGGCCCTGTCCAGCAGATGCGTTGTTGGACGTCTTGCCGTCCTTGCTTTCGGACTTCTTCTCCTTCGAATCCTTTTTTGAGTCCTTCGACCCGTCCTTCGCATTGTCCGAAGATTCGGAGTCCTTGGGCGCAGCCTTGCCCGAAGCGGTAATCGAGCCGGAAACCGACGCATCCTTGGCAACGACGCTCTCCCCTGTCACAGCCTGAGCGATCCAATCGATGGACCATGCACCGCTGGAAGAAGGTTGGACAAAACCCAGCGACACAACGATCAAGACGATGCAGACGGCCGTCAGAGCGCCAAGCAGCGTCCTGCGCCGAGGGGCGGACGCCGCCGAGGCGGCGCCCTTTTTCTTTGCATCGTCGAGTTGAATGAACGACGAGTCGGGCTGCTTGGACTCGGCGTCCTGTGGCTTATTGGACACAGCCCTCACCTACCGACGCTTGGTGAATACGAACACACCGATGACGGCAAGACCGATCACGCCGGCCGCCACACCAGCGATGGCGAGCGGATTGAAGCCAGACTGCTGCACAGGAGCCTCAGCGGACTTCTTATCAGACTTCTTGCTGTCCTTCTTGTCGGACTTGTCGGAATCCTTCTTGGAATCCTTGCCGTCCTTGGTTTTGGTCTTGGTCGTGGTCGACGACACAGGCTTCTGCCCAGGCGAAACGGCACCGCCGCTCTGCTGGCCGTTTGTGCCGTTACCGGGGTCAGAACCAGCACCGGCATTACCCGAGCCGCCATTAGAGCCAGA
>CAJKEF010000304.1 GCA_905198825.1 uncultured Collinsella sp.
ACCGCACGCGCCCTGCCGACAAAGAGCGCCTGGCAAACTTGGACACGCTCCAGACCGATATCGACTTCATCATCGCCGAGTACCGCCACAGCTAACAACCTGCCAAAAAGGGACAGGTTTATTTTGGCAGGTTTTATCTGGGCAAATGCAAAGGGCCGACCGCGGAGATGCGCGATCGGCCCTTTTTAGTTGCTTGGCTGCAGAGGTTATGAGAAGCGAGCGCTTACAGGCGGTCCTTGTTCTCGGCCTTAACGGCGTGTGCCTGCTGAACAAAGAACAGGTCGTACACCACGATGACAAAGGCGACGATATTGACGGAGCTGCCGCCGAGCGCGGGAAGCGTGAGCGCGGCCTGGACGAGCGTGGCGATTGCGGCGACGATGCCGAGCTTAAACGCGCCATCCACCTGCGAAGGCTTGTTGGCGCCCTTGATGCCCGCAACGCCCGCGGCGAGATCGATGAGGCCCTTGGCGACCAGCACGACCGCGGCGAGCATGGCGTTCGACCCGTACGTGGAATCGAGGTTGCCGGTCGCGATGCCGGCGATTCCAATGACGAGACTGGCGATGCCCAGAACAAAATAAATCAGGGCAAGGATTTTGAGTGTCTTGCGAGCGGCGCTCATAGCTGGTCCTTTCGATGCGGGCGCGGAGAATCTGTCGCACCCAGGTTGCGGCACATATCGTGAAGCACATTGTAGTTCAACGGGGCGATGCATGCGTTTGAAAGCGTCTCTTGCCTGTACGGTCCAACCTTTCAAAAAGGAAAGCTGGACGTAAGCCAAATCGATGGCAGCCCATGTGCGGCGCTGCGATGATGAGGCCGTAACAAGGAGCTGGTCTCAAGGAGGAGTCATGATGTACGGAGCGGGGCAAGTGCGTGAGCCGCAGTCGTTGGGAAGGCACATGGGTGATTCTGTGATCGCTGCCGTGTGCACGGGATTGATGGCGGTGCTTTGCATTGCGATGCTGTGGGCCATGTCGCATGTGGGACAATAGCGGACGGTTGGGTGCTGGCATAAACGGCACTCGCGTATTCGTTTTGCTTGCTAAGGAGTGCCCATGGGCGTCGTCGATCCCTTTTCTGTTGCTCGGGCCGCGGGGCTTGAGCTGACCGGGAAGTCCGAGGGCCTCACGCTCACCGACGGCACGATGGAGCTGCGCGCCGATTTTGGCCGCATGCTTCCACGACTCAAGCATGGCCGTTTGCAGCAAGAGCTACTGGTGAAGGCTGCGCGCACAAAAGGCATCGAGCAACCATGGGCGATTGATGCCACGGCGGGCTTTGGCGAGGATTCGCTGCTGTTGGCGGCTGCGGGCTTTACCGTCGATCTGTATGAACAGGATTGCGTGATCGCGGCGCTTCTCAAGGATGCTTTGGATCGCGCGGCAGATGATCCGGCGCTTGCGGCTGCCGTGGCTCGCATGCGCCTTCATGCGGGCGAGGACAGCATTGCCGGCCTTCGTCATACGGCTGAGCTGATCGGGCGGGGCGAGCTTGCCGCCCCCGACGCGGTGTACCTGGACCCCATGTTTCCCGAGCGTACCAAAAGTGCGGCGGTCAAAAAGAAGTTCCAGCTCCTACATCATCTGGAGCAGCCATGCGCCGACGAGGAATTGCTGGTCGAGGCGGCGCTTGCTGTGCATCCGCGCAAGGTCGTTATCAAGCGGCCGGTGAAGGGGCCGCTGCTTGCCGGCGTTAAGCCGAGCTATCAACTTGCGGGCAAGGCCGTTCGCTACGATGTGTTGGTGCCGCCGCGCCCGTAGCTTGCGTGCGATGGCTGGCGCTCCGTCAATGCCGTGCCGATGCGGCGCCTATTTCCAAGGGTGCGACGTCAAGTGCCAGCCGCCGCAGTATTCGCATTTGTAGCAGGCCAGCCCGCGGCGTCCGCGGTTTTCGCAGTCGGCCATAACTGCCTCGGCCTCGGCGCGCGTGTCGTAACGGTTTTTGCGCTCGCACGATTTGTAGCGCCAGGCTTCATCGCGCTCGGCGTCTAGGGCGTCGCGGCGCTCGTCCTCGCGTGCAAACAGGTCGCTCATATCGCCGCCGGTAGCAGCGCTCAAAAACTCGCTTTTGGCCTTTGACCAGGCGGCTCGCTTTTTGCTTCCCATCTGCTTAGCGCCTCTCTCCAAACGCTGGTATCATTGCTCAACCAAAGTGATACCAATAAACGTGAGGTCGCCGCGTGATGATCAGAAAAACCCTCGATACCGACATTCCCGCCGTCATGGCTATCTATGACGCAGCCCGCGCCTTTATGCGCGCGCATGGCAACGCCACGCAGTGGCCCGAGGGCACGCCTTCTGCCGAGCAGCTGGCTGCCGATATTGCCGCCGGTGGCAGCTATGTGTGCGAAGTCGACGGCCGCGTGGTAGCGACGTTTGCCTTTTTGCCGGGTCCGGACGAGTGCTATGACGTAATTGAGGATGGTCAATGGCGTAGCGACACTCCGTACGCCGTGCTGCACCGTGTGGCGTCCGACGGCACCGTGCACGGTATCGCGGCTGCGATGTTTGCCTTTGCCAAGGA
>CAJKEF010000305.1 GCA_905198825.1 uncultured Collinsella sp.
GGCTCTTTACCCAGGGTCAGGCTGCCATTATGCAGGCGCTCGGTATGATCGCGGTGGGACTGGTGCTGATGTATGTCATCCGCTGCGCCTGCCGCTATTTTGTGAGCTATTGGGGTCATGTGATGGGCGCGCGCATGGAGTCCAAAATGCGCGAGGACCTGTTCGATCAGTACGAACGGTTTAGCTTTGCGTACTTTGATCGCAACAGCTCGGGCGACATGATGAGCCGCGTGGTCAATGACCTGTTCGATATCTGCGAGGCGGCGCACCACGTGCCCGAATGGATCATTATCTGCGGTATCGAGATCATCGGCTCGTTTGTGATTCTGTTTACCATCGCGCCGGTGCTCGCACTCGCCATGGCTGTGGTGACGGTGGTGTTCGCGGTCATTATGTTTTGGCAGAATATGCGCATGCGCGAGGTCTTTAGCGATAACCGCAAAAAGATTAGCGGCATCAACGCGCAGCTGCAGGATTCGCTGGCGGGCATGCGTGTGGTCAAGAGCTTTGCCAATGAGCAGACCGAGCGCTCTAAGTTTCGCGCCTCGAACAATCGCTACCTTTCGTCCAAGGAGAACATGTATCACGCCATGGGCGTCTATACCGCGACGTATGGCCTGCTCTCGGGTGTGCTGTACGTGATCGTGGTGCTGCTGGGCGGCTGGCTGGTCGCCCAGGGACAGCTGCAGGCGGTCGATATGGCGACCTTCGCGCTCTATATTTCGCTGTTCTGCACGCCGCTCGAGACGCTCGTCAATTCGGCCGAAACGTATCAGAAGGCTATCGCCGGCTTTAAGCGTATGGACGAGGTGCTCTCGACCGCGCCGGATATCCAGGACAAGCCGGGCGCTACGGATCTGCAGGTGACTGCCGGTGCCGTGGAGTATCACGACGTGTGCTTTAACTACGAGGACGTCGAGCTGGGCGAGGGCGATGCCGACGAGCGTCCCGTCATCGACCATATGGACCTGTCCATCAGGCCCGGGCAGACCATCGCTTTGGTTGGCCCTTCGGGCGGTGGCAAGTCCACGACCTGTTCGCTGCTGCCGCGCTTTTATGACGTGGCTACCGGATCCATTAGCATCGACGGCCAGGACGTGCGTGATGTGACGCAGCAGAGCCTGCGCCGTGCCATCGGCCTGGTGCAGCAGGATGTCTATCTATTTGACGGCACGATTGGCGAGAACATCGCCTACGGCAAGCCGGGCGCCACGGCAGAAGAGATCGCCGAGGCCGCCCGTCGCGCCAACATCGATGCCTTTATCGAGTCGCTTCCACAGGGCTATGACACGGTCGTGGGCGAGCGCGGCAGCCGTCTTTCGGGCGGACAGAAGCAGCGCGTTGCCATCGCGCGCGTGTTTCTCAAGAGTCCCAAAATCTTGATCTTGGACGAGGCGACGAGTGCTTTGGATAACGAGAGCGAGGAGGCGGTGCAGGAGTCACTCGAAGAACTGGCGCGCGGCCGCACCACGATTATCATCGCCCACCGTCTTTCGACCATTAAGCATGCCGATGAGATTGCGACCGTTGAGCATGGTCGCGTTGTGGAGCGTGGCACGCACGAGGAGCTTCTCGCCCGTGGCGGCACCTATGCCCGTTACTATCGAATGCAGTTCGAAGGTGCGCGTGCGCACGAGCTCGACTGATTGATATGACAGGAAGATCATGGCTGATAAGAACCCTTTGACTCCGGAAGAAGTGACGGAGTTATTCTCCGAAATCGATGCATCCGGTGTCTTGGATCCCACGCTTGCCAAAAAGCGCACCGAGCGCATGCGCGAGAAGGAGGCGGCGGCCAAGCGCGGTGACAAAGCGGCGCTAGCGCAGCTGCGCAGCGAGGACCGCGCGAGCCAGGCAAAACATATCGACCCGCTGTCCGAGGACGATCCTTCGGGCTCGCAGGTGAGCCATACCATTACGAAGACCGCGATGGCCGTGGTCATTGGTATTTTGGTGCTGATCGTGGGCATGCAGATCGGCTACGGTGTGATGCGCCGTCTGAATACCGCCAATCTGTCCGAGAGCGTTTCGGTCGATACCGTTTCGACGGCGCTGAAGGGTGGACTCGAGTGGGGCAACGGCTTTACGCAGTTCCCGCTCGACTTTACCGTCGATGAAGCCGATGAGCGTACGGGCACGGTCGAGGTGACGGTGTTGGACACATCGTCTGCCAACGAGCTCGAGCTGCTGTCCAACGGGCAGATTCAGGCTGCGGCACTTGCGACCAACGCGCTGCTCAACGATAAGATTGACCGCGTGGTGTACAACGTGCACGCCTATATCGATGAGGACAGCAATATCCAGCATGATTCCTTCTTTGGCATGTTCCCCGCGAGGGGTCATCAGAGCGCCATTCTGACGTTCGTGTGGACCAAGAGCTCATCGACCGCTACGAACATCGACTGGAAGATGCATATCGTGAGTATGGACGACACGATTTCCGAGCGCATTCAAAAGCAGGTGAACTCGGTGTCGTCGCTGATTGAGGACCCGTCGGTGAGCCAGACCAAGATTGACGA
>CAJKEF010000306.1 GCA_905198825.1 uncultured Collinsella sp.
AGGAACGCTGCTGCGGCTTCCAGGAGCCCACGTTGGCGTCGTACTGATTCAGCGCGCTGTTGCCGCTCTGCGCGATGGGCGCCAGGATCTCGCTTTGGTGGGAACTCATCGACTCGCCATCGGGAATGGCCAGCGAGATATCCCAGCTCTGGCAGATCACGTCGACGCGCTCATACATCCACTCGGCAAGCTGCTTTAAGTGGGCGATGTCATCTGCATAGACCGTATCGTCCTGGTACTTAAGGTTGTTGAGCTCATCTTGCGTCTTTTTGATCTGGTCGCGCAGGGCGTAGGCACTCTGCGACAGCTCCTGACGGGTGGACAGCGGCGTTCGGAGATAGCCGTTGTTAAAGGAATCGATGACCTCGCCGATCTGGTCCTCGTCACCGTAGGACACGATGGTCTGATACAGACCGTCGAGCCTGGTATAGAGCTGATCATCGGTCAGCACGGTTTCTTCCTGGACCACCTCGGCAGAATCGTCCTGCTTGGTATCGTCCTCAGTCGCCTCGCCTTTTTGGCGCGTAGGGAAGGTCGTCTGCGCGGCCTGGCCAAACTGGTCATAGAAGCCAGGCATGACACCCATGGGATCAGTCGTCACGAACCAATAGGCACCACCGCACACAAGGGCAAGGACCGCGATGACGATAAGCGGCTTGGGAATATGACGCTTATGCTTGTGATAGGCGTCCTCGTCGGGGTGCACCTTGCGCTTGGGTTTTTGAGCATCGTCATGCAGGGAAACGGGTGTGGGAATATCGACCTTGGGGATACCGAAATCCTTATCGAAAGCCGGCAGCACGCAGGTCTCATTGGGGTCGGCGGCGTCCGAAAGCACTGCAGCGGCAGAGGCCGGCGCATGCGGCACCTCGGTATCGATCTGTTCTTGCGTTAGGCGCGGAAAGCCCGCCGTGCGGCCCGCAGCCAAGTCGGATGCGGCCGCGTCCTCGGAGAGGATACCCGGAGCGGGGCGTCCGCATTTGGGGCACGTACGATCATGCGGAGAAAGACGGGCACCGCAGCCCTCACAGAACACGAACTCGGTGTGCTCGGGACCATCGCCCGGACCCACATAGGCGTTGCAGTAGGGGCAGAACGAGGCGCCGTCCTCGATAGTCTTAAGGCAATGCGGGCAGATCACGGCATCCTCTTTTCGAAGCAATTCAAACAATCGAGGTTAGAGCATAACATCGCCACGGCCCCTCTGGAGCAAGGCACCAATTCAACATCGCCAGGGCGCGTAGTTACTTCTTCTTTTTGCTTGGCATCGAGACTTTGATGCCTTGGGCGGACTTGGTCACGCGAGAGCGCTTGGCTCCGGTACTCTTCTTTTTCTTGGGCTGGGCTTGGGCCACACCCTCGAGTGCGCGGGCCTCGGCCTCGCGAGCGGTGCGATCTTCGCGGCGCTGCGCCATGTCGGCGGCGAAGCGCTTGGCAAAACGCTCGGCCGTCGAACCCGTCGAGCTCACCTTGCCGCCACCGCGACCCAGGTGGACGCGCACACCGCGGCCAAAACCAGTTGCGGCATGACGACGACGCGGCTTGAGCGAGTCCATCATCGTAGCGAGCTTAAAGAACACCGAGCAGGTAAAGACCACAATGACAGCCAAGATAACCATCTGGCCCATCGACAGGTTGGCAATAGACAGCAGCTCTGGGAATCCGATAACGCCCACCAGGATGCCGGCGACTACAAACACAAAGAGCACCACACGTAAGGGCGTGAGAGGCTGCGAGATGCGCCAGATCAGGCTGACGCTCGCCGCGCACGACGTAAGCAAGCACATCGTAGACAGCGTGAGCTGGCTAAAGCCAAACACGCGCGCCACAAAGATATCGAGCACCGCAGCCAAAATGACCGCAATCGACGCCGGCAGTGCACGCTTGAGTACGTTAGTCAAAAACGCACCCTTCACGCGAGCATTGTTGGGCTCCAGGCCCAACACAAAGCCCGGCGCGCCGATGCAGAAGAAGTTGATGAGTGTCATCTGAATCGGCTCGAAGGGATACGGCGGAAACGCGATGCACAGCGCCGCCAGGCCCATCGAGAACAGCGTCTTGGTCAGGAACAGCGAGGCCGAACGCTGCAGGTTGTTGATGGAGCGACGGCCCTCGGCCACCACGGCGGGCATCGAGGCAAAGTCGTTGTCGACCAGCACGATCTCGGCCACGTTACGCGCGGCATCGGAGCCGGCCGCCATGGCAACGGAGCAGTCGGCCTCCTTGAGAGCCAGCACGTCGTTGACGCCGTCGCCCGTCATGGCCACGGTGTGCTCGCGGCGCTTGAGCGCCTGCACGAGCTCGCGCTTCTGCTGCGGGGTCACACGACCAAAGACATGGTAGCGGTCCACTGCGGCATCGAGCTTGGCCGGCGTGTCGAGCGTCGTGGCGTCCACATAAGCGTCCGCCCCCGGCACGCCCACCACGCGCGCGATCGACGACACCGTGCGCGGGTCGTCGCCGCTGATCACGTTGAGGGTCACACCCTGCTCGTTAAAGTAACCGATGGTCTCGG
>CAJKEF010000307.1 GCA_905198825.1 uncultured Collinsella sp.
GACCTGGCAAATAGCTCACACATGCCAGAGGTCCTACGGTCGCGGCGTCAGGCAGCCCGCCAAAGAGTGTCCCCAACGACTAGTCGTTTAAGAACGTCCCCGATGACTAGTCGGCGTAGGTGAAGGTTGTGACGTCGAACATGCCCTCGGGGCGGATGCGGAGCGTCGGGATCACCGGCAGGGGCAGGAAGATGATGCCCATGATGGGGTCGAGCGGCGGCTCAATACCCATGGCGCGCGCCTTGACCATAAAGTCGTCGTGCTGCGCGGCGACATCCTCGGCCGTGCCTTCGCTCATCAGACCGCCGAGCGCCAGCGGAATGCGCGCCACGACCTCGCCGTTGCGCACCAGCACGTGGCCGCCCTGGCCCACGGCCTCAACGGCGGCCATCATATCGGCGGCGTTGTCGCCCACCACGCACACGTTGTGCGAATCGTGGCCGATCGTGGAGGCAATGGCGCCGCCCGTGATGGTAAAGCCGCGCACCCAACCACGGCCGATATGCTTGCCGACGAGTCCCATGCCGGCGGGACCGTCGCCATCGGCGCCCTTGGCCTGCAGTGACACGCCGCGGCCGTGGCGCTCGATCAGCATAATGCGGCGCAGGCCCTCGGCGTTCTCGGGGCGAGCCATACCCGTGATGGCCTTGCCCGGCACCACGTCAATCACGGCCTCGCCCGGCTTAAAGGCATAGTCGAACACGTCGAGCGAAAGCTTCGGCAGCTTAACGGAGGCGCGCAGCTCATCGGCAAGGGCCGCAACCTCGGCCATCTCGGGTGCAATCTCGCCCACAAAAGTGCCGTCCTGTGCCACGAGCGTGCCGGCGGCATACACGCGATGCGGAGCCGTGGCAAACGTCAGGTCGTTGAGTACCAGCAGGTCGGCACGCTTGCCCGGGGCAATCGCACCACGCAGCTCGTGTGGGTCGCGGCAACCGTGGTCCAGGCCAAACGCCTCGGCCGTGGAGAGGGACGCCATAGAGATAGCGACCACGGGGTCAATACCGGCGTCGATAGCCACACGGCAGGCATTGTCGATCATGCCGGTCGCAAGCGCATCGGAAGGGGCGCGGTCGTCGGTCGCAAAGCAGCAACGGCGGGCACGGGCAGGATTCTCCAGCAGCATCGGCGACAGGTTGGCCAGGTCATGGCTGCACGTACCCTCGCGCAGCATCACGTACATGCCGCGGGACAGCTTGTCGAGTGCCTCCTCGGGAATCGTCGACTCGTGATCGGCGATAATGCCCGCTGCGGCATAGGCGTTGAGGTCCTTGCCGGCAACGAGCGGCGCGTGACCGTCAACCTGCTTGGACGGCGTCTGGTTGGCAGCGTCGATTCGAGCGCAGGTCTCGGGATCGGCCATAAAGACGCCCGGCAGGTTCATCATCTCGCCCAGGCCAAAGACATCGCCCGGATATTCGGCAAAAAACGCCTGCATATCAGCAGCGGTGATGACGGCACCGGCCTGCTCGTCGGGCAGCGCGGGCACGCACGAGGGCATCATGTACTTGATGGAAATAGGAGCGCGACGACCGTCCTCGATCATAAAGCGCAGGCCGTCCAAGCCGGAAACATTAGCGATCTCGTGGCTGTCGGCAATAGCGGTGGTGGTACCGCGCGTCGCCGCCATGCGCGCATACTCGGCAGGGCGGATGTTCGAAGACTCGATATGCAAGTGCCCGTCAATAAAACCGGGGGCAAGATAGCGGCCCTGGCAATCGATGACCTCGGCAGCCTCATACGTACCGGCGGCATCGTCGCGACCATCGTAGAGCACACCGACGATCACGCCATCCTTGACGGCAACGCTACCGGGCGCCACACGCTGGCCATACACGTCGACGATCTGCGCATTGGTAAACAGCGTGTCGACGGGCACGCGACCCTCGGCGGCCTCGATCACAGTCCTCATGACCTCAACGGACATACATACTCCTTTAACCGTAGAAAAAAGCTGCGGAGCGGACAGGCCTTCACCGCAGCAAACCAATAGCCATTGTATGCCCAAAAGAAGGCCGCCGATAACACCCCTTCCGCTTAACGGCACCGCCAAATGATCCCTCCGTCCCCAAGGGATCGTCGTAACCAAAAAAGGCCGCAGTCGGGATTCCCGGCTGCGGCCTTATTGCACTTGTGAGGTCAACTCGCTCGTTAGACCAACTTGAAGCCCTTACGCTTGCCTACGGAGAGGGTGTCGCCCAGCTTGAGGGCGCTGGGGTCGATGTTGTAGCTCTTGGGAGCCACGGCCTTGCCGTTGATCTTGACGCCGCCGCCGTCGATATCGCGACGAGCCTGACCGGCGCTCGCCGAAAGACCCAGGTCCTTGAGCAGGCCGGCGAGGTAGATCTGGCCCTCGTCGTTGACGGTCAGCTCAACGTGCTTCTCGGGGAAGTCGGCGAGCTGGCCCTCCTTGAACACGCGGTCGAACTCGGCCTGAGCCTCGTCGCCGGCACCGGCGCCGTGGTAGGTGTCGCACAGGTCGCGGCCCAGAGCGCGCTTGAGCTCGTAGGGG
>CAJKEF010000308.1 GCA_905198825.1 uncultured Collinsella sp.
GCTGCTGCGCCAGCACCTTGCGGCGGGCCAGGCGCACCGTGGCGATGGCGAGCACCGACGAGGTCAGCAGCACCAGGCCTTGCGGGATCATGCCCAGCAGGGCGCCCACCGTGGACAGCAGCGCCGACGAAGGCACATGACCAGCCAACAGCTCGGAGAAGCACCACGAAAGCGCGCTATCGCCCGGGGTTCCCGCGCCATCCCACAGCTCGCTCACACTCGAGGCAAACAACGCCAAACCGAGCGGGATCATGATGATGCTCGCAAAGCGCACGATGGCGTTGAGCGCGTTCATGATCTCGGAATTGACCTTTTTGACGTACTTGGCCTCGTTGTTGATCTTGGCCACGTAGTTGTCGGCGCCAACATGGATCACGCGGGCGCGCAGCAGGCCCGAGTCGATAAAGCTGCCGCTCATGAGCTCGGAACCGGGCTGTTTCTTAATAAGGTCGCTCTCGCCCGTCAGCAGGCTCTCGTTCACGAGCGCCTCGCCCGAAACCACCACGGCGTCAGCGGGAATCTGATCGCCGCGCCCCAGGCGGATGATGTCGTCGAGAACGATCTGGTCCAAGTCGAGCTCCACCTCGGCACCGTCGCGCACCGCGATGGCCTTCTTAGAGGTCAGCAGCGTAAGCTTATCGACCATCTTCTTGGAACGCATGGACTGAATGACGCCGATAGCGGTGTTCAAGAACACCACGAACAGGAACGTCAGATTCTTAAACGAACCGGTCAAAATGACCAGGAAAGCCAAGATCACGTTGATCAAATTGAACAGCGTGCAGAGGTTCTCGATGATGAGCTCTTTAACCGATTTGGTCTTAAGCTCCATGTTGCGGTTGATCTTACCGGCGGCGATGCGCTCCTCGACCTCGGCGGTCGAGAGTCCGCGCTCGATATCCGTTGCTGCCATACCACGTCCCATCACGTCGCGTCGGTATAAGAAAACCGCCCGGACCATGCGAGGTTCGGACGGTCTTACGTTCGATGGTGCCCCATGTTGGATTCGAACCAACGGCCTTCTGCTCCGGAGGCAGACGCTCTAATCCCCTGAGCTAATAGGGCCAACGTTTGGCATTATACCCAAGTGCACCACGGGCTATCAAAATAAAAGAAAAAGCTTTGCAATTCCGAGGAAGACGCGGTGCAACGGCCCACTTTAGAAGGCAAAAGCAAGTCAGATAGTATAAACTCTCATGCACCATATATACACGGCTCGCGATGCGGGCCGTTTTTGCAAGGGTTATCCATCGAGGTGAGAGGCACACCATGATTGCGATTTTAAAGCAGAGCGCCAGCGACGAGGCCGTCGGCCATATCGTCAGCTGGATTGAGAAGAAGGGTCTCAAGACCGACGTCTCGCGCGGCGAGAACGAGACCATCATCGGCCTGGTGGGCGATACGACCAAGATCGACCCGTTCCTGCTCGAGTCCATGGATGTCGTCGAGCGCGTGCAGCGCGTCTCCGAGCCCTTTAAGCGTGCCAACCGCAAGTTCCACCCCGAGGACTCCGTCATCGACTGCGGCCACGGCGTCAAAATCGGCGGCGACCAGTTCCAGGTCATCGCCGGCCCCTGCTCCGTCGAGGGCGAGAACCTCATCCGCATCGCCCGCCGCGTAAAGGCCGCCGGCGCCTCGATGCTGCGCGGCGGTGCCTACAAGCCCCGCACCTCCCCCTACGCCTACCAGGGCATGGGCCCCGCCGGCCTGGACCTGCTATGCGAGGCATCCGCCGAGCTCGACATGCCGATCGTCACCGAGATCATGGACCCGCGCGACGTGCAGGTCTTCCTGGACAAGAAGATCGACGTCATGCAGATCGGCGCCCGCAACGCTCAGAACTTCCCTCTGCTCAAGGAGGTCGGCAAGACCCAGACACCGATTCTGCTCAAGCGCGGCATGTCCGGCACGATCGACGAGCTGCTTATGGCAGCCGAGTACATCATGAGCGAGGGCAACGACAACGTCATCCTGTGCGAGCGCGGTATCCGCACCTTCGAGACCCGCACCCGCAACACCTTCGACCTCAACGCCGTGCCGGTGCTGCACCACCTGTCGCACCTGCCCGTCGTCGCCGACCCCAGCCACGCCACCGGCTACACCCGCTATGTCGAGCCCATGGCGCTCGCCGCGACTGCCTGCGGCGCCAACGGTCTGGAGATCGAGGTCCACGACGAGCCGAGCCGAGCCTGGTCCGACGGCGCCCAGGCCCTCACCCCCGATCAGTTCGATGACACCATGCGCCGCATCCGAGCCATCCGCGAGGTTGTCTGCCAAGAGACCATGGAGTAGCCCATGGGTACGGTGAGAAACGCGCGCGTTAACCAGGGCGGCCCCAAGTGCGCCGGTATCGTCGGCCTTGGCCTCATCGGCGGCTCCATTGCAAAAACCCTCAGAAAGGTTCACCCGGAGTATAAACTGATGGCCTACTGCCGCACCAAAGCGACGATCGAAGAGGCAATTCAGGAAGGCGTGATTGATATCGCGCTGGAAGAACGGG
>CAJKEF010000309.1 GCA_905198825.1 uncultured Collinsella sp.
CGGGCCTCGCCGCCGCCATTACGGCGGCGCGTGTCGGCAAAAGCGTCTGCGTCGTCGAGCGCGACGTCGCCTGCGGCCTTAAGCTGCTCGCAACCGGAAACGGCCGCTGCAATCTCTCAAACGAATCCATCGACATTCGGCGATATAACCGCCCCGCCTTTGTCGAATCCATCATGGGCCCCCAACCCGAGCAAGATCTCGAGAGTTTTTTCTCCTCGCTGGGCATCATGACGATCCGTGAGGAAGGCCGGCTGTACCCGCGCTCCCTTCGCGCTGAATCGGTGCGCGACGCGCTTCTCAACGTTTGCGACCGCCTAGGTATCACCTTAATCTGCGGAGCCAACGTTGCCTCGGCGCACAAAGCTTCCGAAGGCTGGACACTCCAAATAGACCGTCCAGCACGGGCACTCAAGGCAAAAAAGCACGACGACCGAAAATCGGAGCTCCGCTCGCTTCGGAAAGCGCTCGCCGATGTCCCTCGCAAGAACGAGGCCCTGCAGGCACATGCCGTAATTATCGCCACGGGCGGCAACCCCACCGGTATCGCCGATACGTTTCGCCTCCCCCTCACTTCGCTGCACCCCATCCTCTGCCCCGTATCGGCAACGGTCGCTGGCGATCGGGCGGCACTCAAGACGTTGGATGGTCTGCGCGTCCGCGCCCGCTTGACGCTCGCCCGCAATCATAATGAGCTCTGGCACGAAGACGGTGAAGTCCTGTTTCGAGCCTTCGGCATCTCGGGCGTCGCTGTCTTCAACCTCTCCCGTCGTATCCAGCGCGGCGATACGATCCTGCTCGACGTTTTCCCCGACCTCTCCAAAGACGAGCTGCTCGATATGCTCAACCGGCGCGTTGAGCTGCTCGGCGGCTTTTCGCCCCGCGATCCCCGTTGGCTCGACGGTATGCTCGCCCCGCAACTCTCCCGCGTCGTCTGCACGGCGTTCGAGCAGTGCCATCCAGGCTCCAACGATGTCATCCACCTGGTCTCGATCCTCAAGCACTTTAAGTTGCTCGTCGAGGGAACAGCCGAGGAGCGCTCGGCGCAGGTCACGCGTGGTGGCGTATCTGTCGAGAGCATCTCAACACCCAGTCTACGCGCGCGCAGCGCTGTCGACGCCCCGCTTTACGTCTGCGGCGAAGCGCTCGACATCGACGCCGATTGCGGAGGCTTTAACCTTGCGTGGGCCTGGCTCTCGGGCATTCGCGCTGCAAGCAGCCTGTAGCCGCGCAGTCTATAATCAAAAACGCATTCGGGCCGTCTGGGATACCGGACGGCCTCTTTCTTGCCTCTAAGGAGACCTCGATGATCGAAATCACCCAAGTCAACGCGTCGCTCGATGAAGCCGGCGATGAAAATGCCTGCCTCATTGTTGGCAAGCGAGTCGCCAAGCGCGTCCTACGTTGCAAGGACTCCGAGATCAAGTCCATCGAGCTCCTCCGCAAGTCAATCGACGCTCGCAAAAAACGAGACGTCCATTTTATCCTGAGCTTTCGTGTTGAGCTGACTAGTCCCCACCTCGAGCGAGAAGCGGTCGACAGCGTTGCCGAGCGTGACCGCTCGCGCGTACGCGCGATAGAAGACGATGAGCCTTCATTCCCCTCCCCCGTCTCCGACGCACCTCAAGAACGCCCTGTCGTTGTCGGCGCCGGATGCGCCGGCCTTTTCGCTGCGCTCACGCTCGCCAAAGCAGGTCTTAAGCCCTTGCTTATCGAGCGGGGCGACCCGGCATTTCGCCGCTCGCAGGCAATCGACCTCTTTCTAAAGGAGCGCATCCTTGACCCCGAGAGCAATATTCAGTTTGGTCTGGGCTGCGCGGGGACCTTCTCGGACGGCAAGCTCAATACGGGAACAAAAAATCCCGCCCATCGCCTTATCCTCGAAACCTTCGTCGAGGCGGGTGCGCCCCGCGATATTCTGTGGGATGCCAAGCCGCACATTGGCTCCGACATCCTTCCCAAGGTTGTCACCGCTATATCCCAGCGCATCGAGCAGCTCGGAGGTGTCGTCCGTTATCGAACGAAGCTCGTCGACATTCGCATCGACGCGTCTGGCGCCATCACCGGTATTGATGTCCAATCGTCCCAAGACGCCGCTTACGAGCCAATCGAGACAAAGCACCTCATCCTCGCCTGCGGGCATTCTGCTCGCGATATTTTTGAGCTCCTTAAGGACCACAACGTGGCCCTCGCACAAAAGACCTTTGCCATGGGCGTTCGCATCGAGCATCCGCAACGCGACATCGACAGAGCCCAATATGGAGCCTCGGCGGGACATCCAGCGCTCGGGGCGGCCCCCTACAAACTTGTTGCCCATCTTCCCAACGGCCGCAGCGTATTCTCGTTTTGTATGTGCCCCGGCGGACAGGTTGTCGCGGCTTCTTCCGAGCAGGGCCATCTGTGCGTCAACGGTGCCAGCCTCAATGCCCGCGACGGGCGCAACGCAAATGCCGCCCTACTCGTTAACGTCACACCTGACGACC
>CAJKEF010000310.1 GCA_905198825.1 uncultured Collinsella sp.
TTTAACGCAACCGGCGAAGATTCGCCCCAGGCGTTCGACCCAACGAAAGCGACCCCCGATGACAAGGTCACGATCGTCGTAAACGACGCACAGGAGTCTTTTGGCACGACAACCTGGTACATCACGGCTGGAGTCACACTCCTTGGCGGCGCGCTGGCATACTTTGCGAGCGGCCGTGCACTCAAACCGCTACGGGCTTTTGCAGCCCAGGTCGAGCGTGTGCAGCCTGACAACCTAAGCGAAATCAGACTCAGTGAAGATGTGCCCACCGAGCTACAGCGATGCAGCGCCTCTTTCAACGAAATGATCGCCCGTCTTGGCGAAGGGTTCTCTGCGCAGCGTCAGTTTACCGGCAACGCCGCACACGAGCTGCGTACCCCGCTCGCCCTTATGCAAGCACAGATTGAACTATTCATCTCCGAGCACTCCGGTTTGCAACCCGAAACAGCCGAGCTGCTCGGCCTGCTACAAGAACAAACCGAGCGGATGTCGCGAATGACCAAGGTGCTGCTTGAGATGAGTGAGCTCCGCAGCGTCCCCTGCGAGGACGATATTGAGCTTGGCCCCCTGTCCGAAGAAGTCCTCACCGACCTTGCTCCGCTTGCCGAGCATAAAGACATCGTCCTCAATTGCAGTGGAGGTGCTTTGATAATCGGAAGCGACACGCTCCTCTATCGGCTGGTGTTTAACCTGGTCGAAAATGCCATCCGTTACAGCCGCCCCGGCTCGACTGTCAACGTCTCCATCAGCGACAGCGACAACCACGTGTTCCTGCGAGTCGAGGACCAGGGCCCGGGAATACCCAAGCAGTACCGTGAGAGCATCTTCCAGCCGTTCTTTCGCCTGGATAAATCCCGCAGCAGGGCATACGGCGGCGCAGGACTCGGGCTAGCGCTTGTTTGGGAGATTGCAGCGCTTCACGGTGGCACGGTAGAGGTCGAAACAAGTTCCGAGAACGGGACTACCATGCTCGCGACCCTTCCAAAACGATCCGAAGCGTTAACCGAACAGTAAAACGAAAGGGGTCCCGAGCAACAGAGGTACAATTGCTGCATTGTTGCCACCTGATGGGAGATGGAAGATGGACTGCGATGGCTACCCATGCGTTCCCATGCCGTTGATGTGCACTGCCTTTGTGCCAGGGCAGATTGACGCTGCGGTTGCAGGCATTTCCGACCCCGATTCGCGCGCCATCGCCACGGCAGAAGCGCTGTACTTTCGCGGACAGGCCGCCCTCGCTGCCAAAACGGCGCGCCCCTATCTTGACGCCACCGACCCCGCACTGCGCTATTCCGCATGCTTTATCTGCGGATATGCCAGTCTGTCGCTCAACCGTATCGCCGATGCCCGCCGTTGCCTTGCGGGCGGCCTCGATACGCCAGCCGACAAGGAATCGCCCGCCATCCACGCCACGCATATCCTGTTCGCCTCGGCCGCGAGCGTCCTGCTGCACTTGCCTTCCCCGTATTCTGCCGAAGAGTTTTATCCACTTGCGGCGCATCTGCCCGAAGGCCTGCGCTTGTTCGCCAGTTACGTGATGGCGCACGCCTTGTATCTGCGCGGCGAATACGGCCGCAGCCTGGGCATGGCGGAAAACGCCCTGATTATGAAACAGGGAAGCTATCCCATCTCGGAGCTGTTCCTGCACTTGGCAGCTTCCATGGCATGCATGAGCCTCAAGGACATCGACGCCGCAAAGGCACACTTCGGAGCTGCTTGGGACATTGCGCGCCCCGACGGCCTTATCGAGCTCATTGGCGAGCATCACGGCCTTTTACAGGGGCTCATCGAGGCGTGCCTAAAATCGCAATACCCTGACGATTTCGCACGCATCATCGAAATCACGTACCGCTTCAGCTACGGCTGGCGGCGCATCCACAACCCCGATTCGGGCGAGGACGTGGCCGACGATCTAACGACCACGGAATTCACCATGGCCATGCTCGCCTGTCGTGGGTGGACCAACGCCGAAATCGCACGCCATATGGGAGTATCGCCGGGCACCGTCAAAAACCGCCTATCAGGAGTGTATGCCAAGCTTGGTATCGGAACTCGCGCCGAGCTGGTTGCCCACATGTTGCGCTAGCGGCCAGACTACCTGGCATATCGAAAGCGTCCCGGGGGCCCGACGCTTTCGCGCGCTCAAATTGGACATTTTGGCCATCGAACGGCACTACCGCCACGGAGCACCTTCTCGCAAAATTGGATTATTTCCTCCGATATTTGCGGGATGGGAGCCCAAAATGCTTGATCGCCGTTCGCTACTTATCGCCGGAACATCCTCGCTAGCGAGCATTATGTTGCCTCGCGTGCCGGGAAGCGAAAATGCCTTCCTGCTGCCGTTCGCGCCCCCCGCGGCCTATGCCGACGAAGAAGACCCCTTCAAGGTCCTGGTGCTCTCGCGCACCATGTTTGGTGTGGTCGTGGTCGACGTCGCCAACAAGAATACGCCCATCACGGGTGCCCAGGTCACGCTCAC
>CAJKEF010000311.1 GCA_905198825.1 uncultured Collinsella sp.
CGTCGTCGGCGGCTCCGTGCAGTTCCCGCAGGACCCGATGGTACAGCTCAAGCTTGCCATCGAGGCTGTGTTCGGCAGTTGGAACAACCCCCGTGCGGTCCTCTACCGCAAGAAGAACAAGATCTCCGACGACCTCGGCACCGCCGTCAACGTCCAGGTCATGGTCTTTGGCAACAAGGGCGAGACCTCTGCGACCGGCGTCGCCTTCACCCGCAACCCCGCCGACGGCACCAAGGAGTTCTACGGTGACTTCCTGGTCAACGCCCAGGGCGAGGACGTCGTGGCCGGCATCCGCAACACCGAGCCCATCGCCGACCTCAAGACCACCCCGGGCCTCGAGTCCGCAGGTGAGGAGCTCGAGCGCGTGTTCCTGACGCTCGAGGATCACTATCGCGACATGTGCGACATCGAGTTCACCATCGAGCAGGGTAAGCTCTGGATGCTCCAGACCCGCGTGGGCAAGCGCACTGCTACCGCCGCCCTGCGCATCGCCATCGAAATGGTCGAGGAGGGCCTGATCACTCGCGAGGAGGCCGTGAGCCGCATCGATCCCGCGCAGCTCGACCAGCTTCTGCACCCGCAGTTTGACGCCTCCAAGAAGTACGAGGCGCTGGCCAGCGGTCTTAACGCCAGCCCCGGTGCCGCCGTGGGCGAGGTCGTGTTCTCGAGCGACGATGCCGTCGCGCGCGCCAACGAGGGTCACAAGGTCATTTTGGTTCGCTGGGAGACCAACCCCGATGACCTGAAGGGCATGGTCGCCGCCGAGGGCATCCTGACCAGCCACGGTGGCAAGACGAGCCATGCCGCCGTTATCGCCCGCGGCATGGGTACGCCCTGCGTCTGCGGCGTTGAACGCTTCCACATCGACGCCGCCGAGAAGGTCGTGCACATCGAGGGCAGTGACCGCGTGCTGCATGAGGGCGACATCATCTCCATCGACGGTACTCAGGGCATCGTCGTCGACGGCGCCGTTGATCTGGTTTCGGCTGAGCTCACCGGCGACCTGGACACCATCCTGTCCTGGGCCGACGAGATTCGTCTGGACGAGACCGATGGCCACGCCAACCACGTGCGCGTCAACGCCGACAACCCCGAGGATGCCGCGCTCGCGCTCGAGTTTGGCGCCGAGGCCATCGGCCTGTGCCGCACCGAGCACATGTTCCTGGGCGACCGTAAGAACATCATCCAGAGCTTTATCCTGTCTGACGACGAGGCCGTGAAGCAGCAGGCCCTGGCCGACCTTCTCAAGGTTCAGACCGAGGACTTCCTGGCAATGTTCAAGACCATGTCCGGTCGCGATGTGGTCGTTCGCCTGCTCGATCCGCCGCTTCATGAGTTCCTGGATAATCCTCGCGAGCTCGAGGTCGCCATCACCAAGAAGGAAGCCGCCGGCGCCAGCGAGGAAGAGCTTGCCGTCCTGCGCACCCGCCTGCGCCGTATCGACGGCATGGTCGAGTCCAACCCGATGCTCGGCCTGCGCGGTGTGCGCCTGTCCGTCGTCTTTAGCGATCTGCCGCTCATGCAGGTCCGTGCCGTGGCAACGGCTGCTGCCCGCCTTATCAAGGAAGGCGTCGACCCGCGTCCCGAGATTATGGTCCCGCTCGTCTCCATCACGGCGGAGCATGTCCAGACCCGCGAGGTCATCGAGCGCGTGATCGCCGAGGTTTCCGTCGAGGAGGGCGTCGAGCTCAATATTCCCGTGGGAACGATGCTCGAGCTGCCGCGTGCCTGCATGGTCGCCGACGAGATCGCCCATCATGCCGACTTCTTCTGCTTTGGCACCAACGACCTCACGCAGACGACCTTCGGCTTCTCCCGCGACGATGCCGAGGCCAAGTTCATCCCGCTGTACATGCACAAGAAGATCTTGAAGGATAACCCCTTCGAGACCATCGACTCTGCGGTACTCGAGCTGGTGCGCATGGCCGTCGAGAAGGGTCGCGCCACCAATCCCGACATGCACTTTGGCGTGTGCGGCGAACATGGCGGCGACCCCAAGTCCATCAAGGCCCTGTTCAACGTGGCCGACGTGGACTACGTGTCCTGCTCGCCCTATCGCGTGCCCCTCGCGCGCCTGGCTGCCGCTCAGGCCAAGCTCGAGGCGAAGCGTTCCGCTTAGCTGAGTCGCGCTCCATTTGCGCCTTTTGCGCCCCCCTTCGCGCCGTCGCGCCCCCTGTGGACGCGGCGGCGTTTTACGTTGGTTCAATACATTGGCAACTGACGGGAGGACTGCGATGAAAAACCTCACCAGGTATTTGCAACGAGCGCGTCGGGGAGCACAGATGACCCTGTGCTGGGTGGTCGTTGCGGTCACGGCGCTTTGCGGGATGCCGACAGCCGGTTTTGCCCTTCAGGATGAATCGCGCGACGAGCTCTATGGCGACGTGGTCAACCCGCTCACCATTACTGTCAACGATCGCGACTGCACGTTTGTAGATATTGATGACGGCAAGCTCGAGGGC
>CAJKEF010000312.1 GCA_905198825.1 uncultured Collinsella sp.
CGTCGCGGCCGTTGACCTCGACGTCGAGCTCGTCCTTGAGCGGCACGGCAGAACCGACCTTGATCTTGATGTCCTCGGCCGTGCGCTCGCCGATAGCCAGGTTATAGGCATCGCGAACGTGGGTAAGGATGGCCTGATCAAACTCGTCACCGGCAATGCGGATGGACTGCGACACGACGATACCGCCCATGGCGATAACGGCGACCTCGGTGGTACCGCCACCGATATCGATGACCATGGAGCCGGTGGGCTCCTCGACAGGCAAGTCGGCGCCGATGGCAGCAGCCATGGGCTCCTCGATCAGATAGGCCTGGCGAGCACCGGCCTGGATCGTGGCCTCAAAGACAGCACGCTTCTCGACCGACGTGACACCGGAGGGAACGCAGACGACAACACGCGGACGCGGAGTCCACGGGTAGCGCTTCTCGGACGCCTTGTCGATAAAATAGCGAAGCATGGCCTCGGTAACATCGAAGTCGGCGATGACGCCGTCCTTCAGGGGACGAACGGCCACGATGTTGCCGGGCGTACGGCCGAGCATGCGCTTTGCCTCGATACCGACCGCCAGGATGCGCTCGTCATTCTTGTCGATGGCGACAACGGAGGGCTCGCGAATGACGATGCCCTTGCCGCGCACGGAGACAAGCGTGTTGGCGGTGCCGAGGTCGATGGCAAGATCGCCCGCATAGCTACCGAAGAACATATCCATCAAAGAAAACAACGCAACTCCTGATGTGTTGGATGATTGCTGGAAAACTACTAGCTCATCATACTAGCGCAAGCCCGGCACCTCACTTGCGGTGGAGCGCCGGGCAAAGCTAAATCCCATAAGGTCACTACTGGTTGTCAGCAGCCGAGAAATCCATATCGAGCGAGGAAACGGCCCAGCCGATATGGTTGTCAGAGCGCACGAATTTGACGGTGTACTCCTGCTCGCCGCCCTTGGACAGCGATGCCTTCACCTTAGCGGTCGTCTCGGTCATGGACTGATCCATGCCCTCGACGGACACGGTGGCACCCTGCGGAATCGAGGAGATGATCATCGACTTAGCGTCCTCGGACAGGCTCGATGCCAGGCAAGACTCGGCCTTTGCGGTGTCACCGTCGCCGGCAGCCTGGAACAGATCGGTAACGACAGACTCCTGGGACGGGAAGCCAAAGCCGCGCGTGTAGGCAAAGCCCAGACCGCCCGCGGCGATCAAAATGAGCAGAAGCAGCACGATGAAGACTTTGAGACCCGTGTGGCGATGGCGACGACGGACCTTGGCCTGCTTACGATCCTGACGGTCCTGCTGGACCATCTCGGACTCGGACAGCGTAAAGAAGCCGGTGTCCGAGGGATCGGGCATAAACTGACCGGTCGCGCCCGTAGGATCGAGCGGATCGACGGCAGGAGCATCCATCGCGGGCGCCGGAGCCGTGGCCATAGCCGTCTGGGCAGACAGCGCGGCAAGCGAATCGTGCACGCGGGCAAGCTCATCGGCCTGCTCGGAGGTGAGCTGGTAGATGCCATCGGCAGTAGCGGCGTTAAAGGCGTCGAGTGCGTCGGAGGGACGGCCGGCGGCAGAAAGCGCCTGACCCATGCCGGCGTTGAGCGCACGCGTGTCGTCGCGGGGGCCGGCAAAGTCGATAGCCGTGCGGTAGGTCTCCACGGCATCCGCCGGACGGCCGAGCTTGATGAAGCAACGACCGAGCTCGCCGAGCGCGGCGGCAGGAGCCGGATTGGCGCCATCGATGGCAGCCTGACGGAAGGCAGTACCCGCGTTGGCATAGTCGCCCGACTGGAACAGCGCGTTACCCAGGCCCAGATAGGCCTTGAACGGCGTGGCATAAGAAGCGTCCTGCGTAGCAGCAGAGAACGCCTGAGCGGCCGTCGTGTAGTCGCCCACGGCGGCGAGCGCCTTGCCGCGGTTGGTGAGCAGCGCGCCGCGCTTGCCATAGGTGCCGTCGTTGAGGGCGGCGGCGTAGGCCTCGGCGGCCTCGGCATACATGCCCAGGTGCATCAAGGCGTTACCACGAAGGTGATCGGCCTCGCCCATAATCTCATCGGGAGTTTTTGCCGCCCCAAGCATCTGGGCTGCAGCGGAAAAATCACCCGCGCGGTAAGCGGCGCGGCCCTGTTGGATCAGCTGGCTATTCAAGGAAGTCCCCTTTACTCGTGAACGATCTCGACATGGACGATCTCGTCACCGGCACGCAGCTGCGAGATGACGTCGAGGCCCTCGACCGTGGTGCCAAAGACGGTATAGCCGGAGTCGAGGTTATGCTGGGCACCCAAGCAGAAGTAGAACTGCGAACCCGCGGAATCGGGATCCATGGAGCGTGCCATGGCAAGGGCACCATCGACATGGCTGTTGCGCGGATTGGTGGCAAACTCGCCCTTGATGCAGTAGCCGGGGCCACCGGTACCGGGCATGCCGTCGGGGCCCTCAAGACCGGCAGCGAC
>CAJKEF010000313.1 GCA_905198825.1 uncultured Collinsella sp.
CATGAGCGCTCGCGTAACCATGAAGGACATAGCCGCCGAGCTTGGCGTTTCCATCAATACCGTGCACAAGGCTCTGACGGGAAAGGCCGGCGTGAGCGAATCCGTGCGCGCCAAGGTGAACGCTAAGGCCGAGGCCATGGGCTATCACCGCAACACAAGTGCCTCAAGCCTGCGCCGCAAGGATATCAATCTGGTGTTTTGCCTGCCCCGCGCATCGCGCGAGGGAGCGTACTTTTTCCGTTACCTGTGGGAAGGCTGCAATCGCTTTGAACAGGAGGTCATCGACCGGGGCATTACGGTTGAGCGCGTTGAATTTGGCGTGGGCGGCTACGCTGATGCACTCGAGCAAATCGACGAGCGTCTGCAGGTGGGCGAGAAGATTGATGGCTTGCTCGCCTATGCGCCGGGCGACGATCGTGCGACTGAGCTTTTGGGGCAGATCGCCGAGGCGGGCGTGACGATTGAGCTTGTCGACGGCGACCGTCCGCATTTGAATCGTTTGGGTGCGAGCTTGGCCGACTATTCGACGGCGGGTAGCCTTATGGCCGAGCAGGCGGCAAACCTGGTCCATGCTTCTGGGGCCGACGCCCGCGTGCTCCTTTTGACAGGCGACCCATATACCGATTCGCACTATCTAACCGCCCGCGCCTTCCACAATTACCTGCGCGAACGTGATATTCCATGGCAGGTTGAGGATCTTGCAGGTGCCCATGCGCAAGTCAAACAACTCGAGCATGAGCTCGAAAAGCGCTTGAGTGCGCCGGACGCCCCCGAACTTATCTGTAGCGTTTTTGCCGTTGGTTCCGAAGTGGTTGCCGACGCGCTCGTCTCGACCGGCAAGGCCGGTCAGGTCATGGTGATCGGCAACGACCTGTTTCCCGAAAGTGCTCTGGCCTTGCGCCGCGGTATCTTTACCAATATTGTCTATAAGGACCCGACGAGCCTGGCGTATCGCGGCGCTAAGACGCTGGGCGATTATCTGCTGTGGGGAAGGACCCCGACGGTGCCCGTCCAGAAGGGTGCTGTCGAGATGGTATTTGCCAGCAATGTCGACCGCTACTGCGAACTTGCGGGTATTTAGCCGATTGAGCAGGTACCCCCTCTTGCGACGTGCATTTTTGGGAGTATTCAGCATTGGCATGCCCTGAATGAGGTGCAGAACGACTGTTTTAAGTGCCCCCGATGGCGTAATTTGCCATCGGGGGCACTTTTTATGCCGATCGGGCGCTATCTGCGTTCCAAATAGGACGCTGAGGATGGCGCACGGCGCGCTCCAATGCTGAATACTCCCAAAAATGTACGTCGGGACATGACCCACCTGAGCAAAAGCGCTCAAGTTCGGTGTTCGGGGACGCCAACCAGTCCGCAATACATGCAAGTCACATCCCCAGCAACCGTTGAACGGGCAAAATCTACCGTTCACCCCGTGGTGGTTAGGTGAACGTTCACCTTTTGAGGTGCAATGGATTAGTATAGTGAACGTTCACCTAAAGGATAACGAGCGCGCCGTGCGCCCGCCTTGCCAGCAAAGGGGCTGTTTGATGAAAAACTTTATGGACGATCAGGATTTCCTGCTGAGCACCAAGACCGGCGAGGAGCTGTTCCACAACTTTGCCGAGGGCATGCCCATCGTCGACTATCACTGCCACATTTCTCCTAAGGAGATTTGGGAGGACAAGCGTTTCGAGAACATCACCGAGGTTTGGCTGGGCGGCGACCACTACAAGTGGCGCCTGATGCGCGCCAACGGCGTCGACGAGCGTTTTATCACTGGCGACGCTCCTGCTCGCGAGAAGTTTCAAAAGTGGGCCGAGACCCTGGGTCGCTGCGTTGGCAACCCCGTCTTTGAGTGGAGCCACTTGGAGCTTAAGCGCTACTTTGGCTACGAGGGCGTTCTCAACGGCAAGACCGCCCAGGAGGTCTGGGACCTTGCCAACGCTAAGCTGGCCGAGGCCAGCTTTACCTGCCGCAACCTGATCAAGCAGTCCAACGTCCGCATGATCTGCACTACCGACGACCCCGCCGACAGCTTTGAGTGGCACAAGAAGATTGCCGCCGATGACAGCTTTGACGTTCAGGTCGTTCCCGCCATGCGCCCCGACGCGGCTCTACGCATCGAGCGCGGCCAGGAGTTCGCCGACTACTGCAAGCACCTCTCCGAGGCTGCCGGCGTTGAGGTCAGCGACTTCGAGGGCATGAAGTCCGCCATTTCCAAGCGCTACGACGTTGCTCACGAGCTGGGCTGCCGCGCCTCCGACCACGCACTCGACTACGTTATGTATGTCCCGGCTACCGCCGATGAGATCGAGGCCATCTTTGCCAAGGGTCTGGCTGCTGAGCCGCTTACCGAGGAAGAGATCCTCAAGTACAAGACTGCCTTTATGCAGTTCGTTGCCGGCGAGTATGTCCGTCTGGGCTGGGCCATGCAGCTGCACTTTGG
>CAJKEF010000314.1 GCA_905198825.1 uncultured Collinsella sp.
CGGCTATCTCGGCTGTGGGCTTTTTGGTGCTCATGGCCAACGCCACCATGCAGGCGCAGGGCATCCTGTCGATGCTGCCGGTCGCGGTCGTTTTTGCCGCCGCCATGTCCGGTTGGTGGATTGCCTGGGGACGAACCGAGGCGGCTGCGAGCGCGACGCTCACCTGCGCGCTTGCGCTGGGTTGCCTAACCGGCGACGCCCTCCTTGCCGCCGGAGCCGCCGCGAGCATCGCGGCGTTTTGGCTCGGCCCGGCAAGCGCAGCGGCGGCCACGGGCATGGGCGCACTCTTTGCCCGCCTTGCTGCAGCGGCTCTCTCTGCTGGAGGCGTACTGGGGCTTAGCAATGTCGTCGCAGCGCTGGGAGACGCGCTCCTTCTCGCTGCAATCGTGCTGGTTGCAGCAATAGCCGCGGCAACATCGCTGCTGCTCAATGCTCATGCCAAGCGCGCCGAGCAGGGATCGAACCTTGCCGTCATCGTCGCAATTGCCGTCGCCGGCATCGGCTCGGCCGTATCGTTTTGTCTTGCACACCATATGGAAATTGCCAGCCTTGCGGGCCCGGTCGTCGCCAAGGCGGCGGTTACGGGAATCCTATCCTCTATAATCGTCGGGATATGCCTTTATTTGCTCGGATACCAAAGAACCTATACGGAGAGTGATCTTTCGTGAACTTCCTGAACATCTTCGAGGACCACGTGGCCGGCATCTTCGGTGCCACCCGTGCCCCGTTCTCCTTTAAGAAGCTTGCCAAGCAGGCCGCTCGCGACATGGAGGATCAGACTCTGGTGATCAACGGCGTCAACACCGCGCCGGCGCTCTATACCATCCTGATTGCCGCCGACGACGATCCCATGCTCGCCCCGTTCTACCCCGAGCTTTCGCGCGAGGTCCGCGAGTTTGTGAAGGCGCAGGCCGAAAAGCGCCGTTACGTCTTTGTCGGCGAGCCCCTCGTTCGCTTTATGATCGACCCGCAGCTGCGTGCCGGTAAGTTCTCGGTCTTTGCCGAGAACGTCGATGCCCCCACGCTCGGCCGCCTGTACGAAGAAGAGCGCGCCTATCAAAACGGCCTGGGCCAGAACAACTCCGCGGCAAGCCGTGCCGCCAGCGCCCCGCGCGCCGGCCAGCAGCAGTTTGCCGCCCCGCAGCAACACCCCGCTGCTATGCCGCAGCAGCAGCCGGCACCTCGTGCTGCCACTCCCGACCCGCTTGCCGTGGCAGACCCCTTCGCGCCTAGCGTCCCCGACCCCGCCGCCGCACCCATCCCGGTGCCGCAGACCGTCTCGCGCGACGCGCTTGCCGGCATGGGTGGAGCCGCCGCGACCGGTGCCGCCGTGGGCCTAGGCGCCGCAGCCGGCATCGCCTCCAACATGGCGAGCACTCGCGCCCCGCAGCGCCCGCTCGCCCAGCTCGTCGATGTCGTAAGCGGCGAGAGCCATAGCATCACCTCCGCACAGGTGACCATCGGTCGCGAGCGCTCAGTTTCCGACATTGCCCTGCGCGACCCCAACGTGTCGCGCCGCCACGCCCAGCTCACCTTTACGGGCTCGGATTGGTCGATCGAGGACCTCAATTCCACCAACGGCACGCTCGTCAACAACCGCCGCATTACGCGCTGCCCGCTGCGCAACGGCGATTTGCTGACGTTTGGCCTGAGCACCTTTGAATTTAGGGGATAGTCTCTTATGAACATCGATATCGTCCTTTTTGCAGGCCGCATCGTCCTGGTCGCCCTGCTCTATATCTTCCTGTTCGCCGTCATGAAGACCGGCGTGGGACTTGTGCGCGGACAGCGCCGCGACTCGGCCATCTGGACGATCGATGTGGACAAGGGTCCGCGCGGTATCCGCGGCATCCACGTAGACATGCTCGGCCCCGTCATCGTCGGTCGCTCGCCATCTTCGGACATCTGCATCAACGAACCGTTTGTCTCGGCCTCGCATGCGCGTTTTTCGCTGCAGGGTCCGGCACTTATTATCGAGGACCTCAACTCGCTTAACGGCACGCTCGTCAACGGCCGCCAGCTCGTGGAGCCCGCGACGCTGCGTGAGGGCGACGAAGTCCAGATTGGCGACGTGGTCATGAAGGTGAACCGTCGATGATCGACGAGGAGAACAAGTCCGCAACCATGCCAGAGACGTCGGCCGCCCCCGCGACCGCGCCGGCTCATGCCGCCCCGGCGGGCCATGCGCCCGTGGAGCCCGAGGACACCGTGTTCTCCCTGCCTCTTTCGCATGTAACGCAAGAATATCCGACGCTGACCGACGACGAGGATACCGAGGACAACGCTGACGGCGGTAACACCCCCATCGGCGTGCACGCCGCTACCGAGCAGCCCGCGGTCCCGCAAGACATGCCCGCGCCGGCTCACTTTGCCGAACCCGTCGCCACGGCGATTACCGAGAGCTCCGCGGTATTTGCGGCTCCCGAGCCCGCGGCACCGG
>CAJKEF010000315.1 GCA_905198825.1 uncultured Collinsella sp.
GCGCAAGACGAAGGCCACATTAAGTGGCCTTCTTTGCGTGCGGAACTCGCGATGACCTTAATATATTTCTCCGGCCCTCCGCCGTGCTCGGGAGACGTGCCACGCACTTTACCTGCGTAAACAATGTGAGTGAAATATGAATCTCGATGGATACGCCCGCAGCCGTGTATACTAAACAGCTGTGTGTAACCAGGGGAGTATTCTGGCTGGACAAAATGCCTGCTTAATAGGGTTGTCAGGTAGTCCGGGCGAAATACAAGGCTGGGGAGCACGTCGTGTAAGTAGTGGTCCTCTAGGGGCGTACGCTCGGTGGTGTACGCATTGTCCCAAGACCACGCGAGAGTTGGGATCATATCTTGATCAGCATGATTCTCGGCCGCAAGATTGGCATGACCCAGGTTTGGGACGAGAACGACAACGTCGTTCCCGTCACGGTCATCCAGGCTGGCCCCTGCGCTGTCTCGCAGGTTAAAACTCAGGCAACCGACGGCTATGACGCCGTCCAGATCGGTTTCGGCGACATCAAGGCCAAGAACGTGAACAAGCCCATGGCTGGTCACTTCGCCAAGGCCGGCGTCGAGCCTGTCCGCTTCCTTCGTGAGGTCCGCGTCGAGAACGGCGAGGAGCACAAGGTCGGCGAGGTCGTCACCGTCGCTGATTTCGCTGATGTCGAGAAGGTCGACGTCATCGGTACCTCCAAGGGTAAGGGCTTCCAGGGTCGCATCAAGCGCTGGGGTCAGCGCCGCGGTCCTATGACGCATGGTTCTCACTTCCAGCGTCACCCCGGTTCTATCGGTCAGTGCGCCTATCCTGCGCGCGTCCTCAAGGGCGTCAAGATGGCCGGTCACATGGGTAACGAGCGCGTTACCGTCAAGAACCTTTCCGTTGTCCGCATCGATGCCGAGCAGAACCTCATCTTGGTCAAGGGCGCTGTCCCGGGTGCCAAGAATGGTCTCGTCGCCATCCGTATGGCCTAAGGGCCCAGCCCATTTAGCCCAGCGTCATACCAAGGAGAACACTTAAATGGCAAAGTTTGAAGTAAAGAACAGCGAGGGCAAGAAGGTCGCCGAGGCCGAGCTCGCCGCTGAGGTGTACGGCATCGAGCCGAACATCCACGTTATGCACCACATCGTCAAGTGCCAGATGGCCTCTTGGCGTCAGGGCACCCAGTCCGCTAAGGGCCGCTCTGAGGTTTCCGGTGGCGGCAAGAAGCCTTGGCGTCAGAAGGGCACCGGCCGTGCCCGCCAGGGTTCCATCCGTGCTGCCCAGTGGCGTCACGGTGGCGTTGTCTTCGCCCCCAAGCCCCGTTCCTACGCTAAGCGTATGAACAACAAGGAGGTCAAGCTGGCTATGCGCTCCGCGCTGTCCGCCAAGCTGGCCGATGGCGAGCTCGTGCTCGTCGACGACTACGGCTTCGAGAAGCCTTCCACCAAGGCTGCTGTCGCCATGCTCAAGGCTCTCGGCCTTGAGGGCAAGCGTCTGACCATCATCGTTCGCGATGAGGACGTCAACGCCTACCTGTCGTTCCGCAACATTCCCAAGACGTTCATCATCACTGCCGACGAGGCCAACACCTACGATCTCGTCAACAACAACGCTGTGCTGATGCCCGCCGACATCGCCGCTCACTTCGGGGAGGTGCTTGCATAAATGACCGCCCACGAGATCATCATCCGTCCGATCGTGTCCGAGCGTTCCTTCTCCGGCATGGAGCAGAACAAGTACACGTTCGAGGTCGCCAAGGATGCTAACAAGTATCAGATCAAGGACGCTGTCGAGGAGATCTTCGGCGTCAAGGTCGTTCGCGTGAACACCCTGACGGTCAAGCCCAAGACCAAGCGCGTGCGCTATGTCGCCGGCAAGACCCGTTCTTGGAAGAAGGCCATCGTCACGCTGGCCGAGGGCGACACCATCGAGGTCTTTGGCAACCAGGCCTAAGACTCGCTGCTGTTGAGTGAGCTCATGCCTCCCAAATAGGGGAGGCGAGAGCTCAAGGTTTTGGGCGTATAAAATGGACACGCCCGGAACCGTGTATACGTCCGGTGTCATCGCACCCGAGGCAGAACCTCGAATCCCTGTCTGCGATGGCTAACGGATTCCTATTGAAAGGGATTGTAATGGCTGTAAAGCACCTTAAGCCGACCTCCGCTGGTAGGCGTTGGCAGACGATCTCCGACTTCTCCGAGATCACCTGCACCAAGCCCGAGAAGTCTCTTCTCGAGCCCCTGCCCAAGAAGGCCGGTCGTAACAACAACGGCCGCATCACCACCCGCCACCAGGGCGGCGGCGTGAAGCGTCGTTACCGCGTGATCGACTTCAAGCGCAACAAGGATGGCGTGCCCGCCAAGGTTGCCACGATCGAGTACGATCCGAACCGTTCCGCTCGCATCGCTCTGCTGCACTACGCTGACGGTGAGAAGCGCTACATCC
>CAJKEF010000316.1 GCA_905198825.1 uncultured Collinsella sp.
GGAAATGCAGGCTGCCGCCGAGGCTGCTGTCACCAAGTGGACCGAGGGCAAGACGGTCTTCAAGGCCATCTGCGTGCCCGGCAAGCTGGTCAACCTGGTGGTCAAGTAAGCACTGCGCGCTTAGCTGACATGCAATAAACGAGGGGCGATCCGGGTGGGTCGTCCCTCGTCTTGTGTTTTAAGCCCTGCTTAGTCAGTGCGTCGCAACGTCTTCTATGGGATGTGTACCAGGTCCCTAAAGTAAACGTTGCCCGTTGCCTCTTCGAACATCCAAATGTTGAGGTAGATGTCGTTGAGGTCGTTGTTCACGTCAAAGTCCGGATCGTCGAAGGTGCCTACAAAGGTGAGCATCGCGGTCGTTTCTTCGCCTGCGGCGACGGGTTGGCGCATGCGCACGTCGCGGACGACACCGTTGACGTAGGCATAAGCATCGACATCGCCAAACATCATGTCGACATCGGTGTTGTTTGTTATCGCAAAGACCAGCACGGCGTCGCCGTAGCCATCCGTGTCCTTGCCCACGCAGGTAACATGGACGTTCTCGTCTGCCTCAAGGTCGATGGGGAACTGTTCTTGAGGGTCGGGACCTAAACCCTGGGGATCGACTATATCTTCGTCTATTTTGTCGAAACGCTCCGAAGGCGTCGTTTTCTCGATGGCTTTGGTGCTGCCGAGGTCCGGCTCGCATTGTCCGGTTTTACCATCGATGTTGTTGCAGCCCGCCAGAGCGAACGAGCAGGCAGCGACGACGAGCGCGGTCGCGCAGAGGGTGCCTAGGCGTTTCATGGTGCCTCCTTGCCGTAGAGATACTGGAAGGTTGTACGGTCAATGCGTGCGGCAGGCTTTCTCGCTACAGAATGCCTCTCAGCTCTAGTCTGGCCGATGTGTGCCCAGGGATGGAATGCCCATAGGGCCCGGTTCGGTCGGCGCGCTGGGACGCATGGCCCGTTTTGGGGCTTTTGGGGAGCACCGCACAGGAGTCCTCGCCTAATTGTCCTATTCTTGTGGAGAAGCTGTGGGCGCGCTGACCTGCGAATTTCTTTGACGCTTGCACGTTTTCGCAGGTATTGGTATAGTTTGCTTGCAAATGAAGTTGTAATTGAAAGAAGTGGGGTTTCGGCCCCGCTTCTTTTTTGTATGGATGGAGGTGCCGCAATGGTCAAGACCAAGACCGAGCAGGCGATCATCGACGCGCTTGAGGCCGTCGCTCCCCAGCACGATGTCGATATTGTCGACGTTGAGCTCGTGGGCGCCACCAAGGCCCCCTGCGTGCGTGTGCGTATCGAGGGTGCCGAGGGTCAGAGCCTGTCGCTCAACGACGTCACGGCCAACACCAAGTGGGTCGGCGATGTGATTGAGGAGCTCGATCCCATCTCTTCGAGCTATACGCTCGAGGTGTCGAGCCCGGGTATGGCGCGCCCGCTGCGCCGCCCGTGCGACTTTGCCCGCTTTGTGGGCGAGAACTGTGAGCTCACCTCCACCGCCACCGAGGGCCGTCGCAAGTACGCCGGCAAGATTGCCGCCGCCACCGAGACGAACGTGACCCTCGAGCTCGAGGACGGCGAGTCCGTTACCCTCGATTTCTCTGATGTTAAAAAGTGCAAGTTGAAGCCCACCTACGACTTCAAGCCCGCGAAGGAAGGAAAGTAAGATGGCAGCATCCGACATGATGTCCGCCCTGATGGAGCTTTGCCAGGAGAAGCACATCGACCAGCTCTACCTGATCGACCGTCTGGAGCAGTCGCTCGCCAAGAGCTATGCCGAGATCCTGCATCTTGAGTGGGGCGCCAAGGTGACCATCGACCGCACCACCGGCAAGATCTACGTCTACCGCCTGGAGCCGATCGACGATTCCATGGACGAGGAGGGCAACTTCACCGAGTTCGAGGAGATCGACGTCACCCCCAAGAACACGAGCCGCATTGCCGCCCAGCACGCCAAGGCCGAGATCAACGCCATCGTGCGCAACTCCGCCCGCGAGCAGATCTACGAGGAGTTCTCCGGCCGTATCGGTGACCTCATCAGCGGTACCGTGCTGCAGTCCACGCCCGATTTCACGATCGTCAAGATCCGCGAGGGCGTCGAGGCCGAGCTACCGCACTTCGATCAGCGTCGTTACGAGAACGAGCGCAACGAGCGTCCGATGGGCGAGCGCTATCTGCACAACCAGCACATCAAGGCCGTGATCATCGACGTCCGCGACCCCAACTCCAACCTGCAGCCGGTTCGTGGCGAGCACAGCCGTCCGCCGATTGTTATCTCCCGTACCCACCCCGAGCTCATGCGTCGTCTGTTTGAGCAGGAGGTGCCCGAGATCTATGAGGGCACCGTCCAGATTAAGTCGATCGCCCGCGAGCCCGGCCAGCGCTCCAAGGTCGCTGTTCACTCGCTCGACGACCGTCTGGATCCCGTGGGCGCTTGCGTC
>CAJKEF010000317.1 GCA_905198825.1 uncultured Collinsella sp.
GGCCGCCCTCGCCAAAGGTCTTCTCGATGTACTCGATCAGGCCCTTCATCTCGTCGCGCACAAAGCTCACGTTCATGGACTCAAACTTCTTGAGCACCTTGCGGGCGATGATGTAGTCCATGCCGCCCAGCTCGGTGCCGCCGCATGCCACGTACACGGGGATAAAGTCGTACATCTGCTTGATGATACGGTTACCAAAGGCCAGCTTAAAGCGGGTCTGCAGGTACTGATCCAGCTTGTGCATCTTCTGGAGCAGCTCGTCGTCGATCACATACTCGACCTTTGCCTTCTGGAACAGATACTGCAGATGCTCGGCCGTCACGTGCACGCGCTCGTGCGGCTCGCATTCAAACGCGTCGGCGCGCTCGTTGAGCTCAATGGGGATCGCGCGGTCGTACACCTTGTCCGTGATGGTAAAGGTGGAGTCGTCGTTGTTGGCGGTACCGATAAACCACAGGCTGTCGGGAATGGTGAGCTTGCCGTCGTGCAGGCCCTTGGGGTCGGCGGCCCACTGGGTAGGCACCAGGTCGAGCACCCACTCGTCGTGGCTGGGCATCTCGAGCACCGACAGGATCTCGGCAAAGTAGTACTCCACGCGGGCGAGGTTCATCTCGTCGAGCACGATCATGGACGGGTCCTGGCGAAGGCCGGCCTCGTACACGGCACGGAGGAACTCGGTCTCGTTAAAGCGCTTGGAAAACTCGTTGAAGTAGCCCAGCACCTCGGTGCGATCGCGAAAACTCGGCAGCACCGACACGATGGTTGCGGGGTTGTCCAGATAGCGGCTAAAGCTGTAGGGCAGCGACGTCTTACCAGTACCCGAAATGCCCTCCAGAATCAGCAGCTTGGAGGCGGCCATGCCGGCCACAAAGCGGCGGATGACCTCGGGCGTGTAGTAGAGCTTCATCTGGCTGCAGGCGAACGCGCGGAAGCTGTCGACAAAGTCCTCCAGCGAGATGGCATCGTCGTAGACCGGGGGCTCCCAGTCGCGGTACTTAAGGTCCACAAGGGACAGCTTGGGGAAGCGGTTGGCCTGGGCGATTTCCTTTTCCTCGGCAAGGGTCTTGGCCTCGACGGTGGCCTTGGCCATGGCGGCCGCGGCGTCCTTGACGCCATCGCCATCGAGCGCGAGCGACGCGTTGCCCGACACCACGGCAGCCGTGGCGCCCTCGCCCGCAGGCGCACCGGCGCCCACAGCGGCGCCCACCACGTTGCCCACCGTGGGCAGGTGATCGTCGGCCAGGGCAGAGGCGCCCACGTACGGAATCTGCTTGGTGCCGCCCATGGCATTGACCTTGAGCGCCAGCAGCTTGTTTTTCTCGTCCATAAGGTCGAGCACCTGCTTGTTCAGGCGGCCGATCTCGCGATAGAGTGCCTTGTTGGACGTGTCGTCGCGATGCAGGCGGCGGTTGATGCGGTAACGGTGGACCAGAATGGCCGCGATCAGCACGGGGACCGCGATGAGCATGGCAAACAGAATGACCGCGCCGATCTTGCCCACCAGGTCAAACGTGGTGAAGTAGGTCATAAAGATGTTGAAGTACTCGACCCAGCCAAACACCAGCAGGTTAAGGATGGAGCTCACGACGGCAACGACGTTGTAGACGACCTTTGCCAGCAGCTCCCAGGCAAATCCCAGAAACTCACTCACCGTCGGTACCCTCCTGCTTGGTCGCGTTCATCGCCGCCTCGGCCTCGGCCTTCAGACGACGGGCTTCCTCGAGCTTGGCCTCGGCCTGGGCGAGCTGCTCGGCGGCGTTATCGGCCGTGACGGCGGTGTCACCCTTGCCCTCGGCGTCCACGATGGCAGCCGCGGCGGCCAGGCGGTCCTCCTCGGCCATAGCGCGCTTGAGGTTCATGCCCACCACGATGAGGTGATACACCTGGTAGATAAAGAACAGCAGCATGGGCAGCACGATCACAATGAGGAAGCCCATGGAGCTGGACAGGAAGTCCATGACCTTGCCCATCTGCGGCAACGCGAACAGGTACTTGCCCACGATGTCGCCGTCGCTGATGATATGCGTATCGGCCACGTCGTTGTTGTCGCCCTTGGTGGTAAAGCTGCGCATGCCGTTGACCTCGTCGATGGCGGCGATGCGGTGCGTATTGAGCGCGTACTCGTTGTCGATGATGGTATGGAACGTCACGATGTCGCCCACCTCGAGCTTGGAGGTGTCGCACTTTTTGATGAAGATGAGGTCGCCCTTGTTAAACGTGGGCGCCATGGAGTCGGACTGCACGGCGAGCGGGGTGAAGCCGGCGATGTCGGACACGCTGCCGTCCTCGCGCGTGGCGAGCGTGGTAAACGCATACAGGGCCGCCACCAAGATGATGATCCACATGACGACGCTCAACGCGATGGATGCGACTTTTTTAACAGATTGCATGATGTCCCTTACTACCGTGT
>CAJKEF010000318.1 GCA_905198825.1 uncultured Collinsella sp.
GCGGTAAGCTCGGCAGAAAGCGGCATTTCCTCGCGGATCTCCATGGGGATCGGCAGCCTGCGTTTGAAATCCATGGCCATGCAGGGCCTCCTGAATCAAATAAGTCAAAGCGTGAATTGTCGAATGCACGGCATTATCCGCTGTCGCACGCTAAAGTGCAAGCCCTTGACACCCCGAAACCTACCAAAAAGGGACAGGTTTATTTTGGTCGGTTTTATCTGGGCAAACGTTGGCGCTCGCCGGGAGGGGAAGATGCCGTGTGGGTTCTAAGCCTGTCGCCGATTCCCCGGGGAGCACCCAGTGGGCAAAAAATACCAAATATGAGTACTGTTGCTATTGTAGTGCCATATTACTTTCGCAAAATAATGGACATAACAGCAAATATGTTCATTAACGTTGACGCATATTAGCACGCTATAGAGCTGTTTGACTAATTGAGAGGCGCATGCAAGCTGCGGGGGCGGCATTTGGGGTTGTTTTGGCTGTTACTAAACTGGTAACAGTACTCATATTTGCCATTTTTTGCCCACGGAGCCTTGAGGGGGAGCGTCAATCAGGTCCCAGGGGAGGCGTTTCGAGGCCCAAAGGACACAAAACGGGGGCGTAGTTCATTCTGCGCCCCCGTTTTTGGGTATTGCGGTTGTTTGCCGTCGGTTTTACGCCGCCTCGTCGAACTGCGAGTTGTACAGATCGGCGTAGAAGCCACCCTGGGCGAGCAGCTCGTCGTGCGTGCCCTTCTCGACGATGTCACCGTCGCGGATTACCAAGATCACGTCGGCGTTTCGGATTGTGGACAGGCGATGCGCGATGACAAAGCTGGTGCGGCCCTGCATCAGCGCATCCATGGCGCGCTGGATAAGCTCCTCGGTGCGGGTATCCACGTTGGAGGTCGCCTCGTCCAAAATCAGCGCCGGACGGTCGGCCAAAATGGCGCGGGCGATGGTCACGAGCTGGCGCTGGCCCTGCGAGAGGTTGGTGCCCTCCTCGTTGATCATAAAGTCGTAGCCGCCGGCGAGCGTATGAATAAAGTGGTCGCAGCGTGCGGCGCGTGCGGCGGCTTCGACCTCGGCATCGCTCGCGTCGGGGCGTCCGTAGCGGATGTTCTCGCGGATGGTGCCGTTAAACAGCCAGGTATCCTGCAGCACCATGGCAAACTCGCCGCGCAGCGCCGCGCGGTCCCAGTCGCGCACGTCGACGCCCTCGACACGCAACGAGCCGCCGTCCACGTCGTAAAAGCGCTGCAGCAGCTTAATGAGCGTGGTCTTGCCGGCGCCGGTGGGGCCGACGATGGCAATGGTCTGGCCGGGCTTAGCCTCGCAGCTAAAGTCGTGGATGATGGTCTTGTCGGGCGTGTAGCCAAACTTGACATGGTCAAACTCCACGTGGCCGGGGCGCTTCTCGGGAATCTGCGCGTCGGCCTTCTGCTCTTCCTCGGGCGCGGCCAGGAACTCAAAGACGCGCTCGGTGGCGGCGGCCATCGACTGCATCGTGTTGCTCACGTTGCCCAGCTGCTGCACGGGTTGGGTAAAGTTGCGAACGTACTGGATAAAGCTCTGGATGTCGCCGGGCGTGGCATTGCCGGTCAGCGCGAGCTGCGCACCCACCACGACGACGCCCACGTAGCCCATGTTACCCACCAAGCTCATAAGCGGCATCATCAGGCCCGACAGGAACTGCGAGCGCCAGCCACTAATAAAGAGGCGGTCGTTTTGACGGTCGAACTCCTCGATCGAGGCCTCGGCGCGGTCGAACACCTGGATGACGTTCTGGCCGGCAAAGTCCTCCTCGATAATGCCGTTGACGGTGCCAAGGACTTGCTGTTGCTCGCGGAAGTACGGCTGCGAGAAGTGAATCATCACGGTCAGGATAATCGCGGCGGCCGGCAGCGTGAGCACGGTGACGCCGGTAAGCGGCAGGCTGATCGACAGCATCATAACGAGCACGCCGATAATCTGCGTCACCGACGTGATGAGCTGCGTCACGCTCTGGTTGAGCGACTGGCCGAGCGTATCGACGTCGTTGGTGATGCGGCTGAGCACGTCGCCCTTGCTGTGGCCGTTGAAGTAGCTCATCGGCACGACAGCGATCTTGGCGGCGATCTCCTTGCGCATGCGGTAGCAGATCTTTTGCGTGACGCCGGTCATAAGCCAGCCTTGGATAAGGCTGCAAATAGAGCTTGCCAGATACAGGCAGAGCAAAAAGCCGAGCGTCTTGGCGATCCAGGCAAAGTCGACGTCGCCGGTGCCGTTGACCTTGGCAACCAGGCCTTCGAACAGTTTGGTGGTAACCTGGCCGAGCACCTTGGGCCCCACAATGTTAAAGATGACCGAGCACACGGCAAAGGCGACGGCAGCAAACACGGCAATCTTGTGCTGGCCGATATAGCCGAGCAGCTGCCTCATGGTGC
>CAJKEF010000319.1 GCA_905198825.1 uncultured Collinsella sp.
ACGTCGATGAAGATATGCTTGGCGATGATTTCGCGCCCATCGATGGCGTCACGCCCGACTATGCCGCTATCAGCCGCTTTGCCAAGCAGGGCATCGACCTGCTGCTTTCCGACTCCACCAATGCCACGGTTCCCGGCTTTACCAAGTCCGAGGCCGAGGTTGGTCCCAACCTTCTGCACGCCATCAAGAACGCCCCGGGTCGCGTGTTCGTCGCGTCGTTCTCGAGCCACATCCATCGCCTGCAGCAGATCTGCGATGCCGCCCGCAAGTGCGGCCGTAAGGTCGTTGTGACCGGTCGCTCCATGCTCACTAACACTCGCGTGGCGCGTGAGCTGGGCTACCTCAACATCGACGACGCTGATATCATCGATGCCTTCGACATTGATAACCTGCCCGACGATAAGATCGTCGTCATGTGCACTGGTTCGCAGGGCGAGCCGCTGTCGGCCCTGTCCCGCATGGCCAACGGCGAGCACAAGACGCTCTCCATCCACGAGGGCGATACCGTCATCCTCTCGGCAACTCCCGTTCCCGGCAACGAGAAGGCCGTCCAGCAGGTCGTCAACAGCCTGGCCAAGCTCGGCTGCGACGTGTGGGATAAGAACCGCGCTCTCGTCCACGTCTCGGGCCACGGCAGCCAGGAGGAGCTCAAGCTCCTGATGGCCATGGCCAAGCCCACGTACTTTATGCCGGTTCACGGCGAGGCCGTGCACCTGCGCGCCCATGCCCAGCTCGCCCGCAAGATGGGTCTTAAGGACGATCATATCTTTATCCTCGACAATGGTGACACGCTCGAGATGCGCGGCGGTATCGTCAAACGCGGTGCGCCCGTCGAGTCCGGCGTCGTCTATGTCGACGGTCTGCGCATCGGCGATACCGACCCCATCGTCCTTCGCGATCGCCAAAAGCTCGCCAACGACGGTATGGTCACGGCTGTTGCCATCGTCTCGCTCAAGCACAAGAAGATCGAGGCCATCGAGTTCTCGGGCCGCGGCGTTTCGTTTGCCATCGACGACCAGTTCTCCGAGGATGCCTCCGCAGCCATCATGAAGACGATTGAGAAGGGCAAGTTTAGCTTTACCAGTAGCGGCTCCGATGCCATTCGCAAGGCCGTGCGCGATTCGCTCTCCAACTTTATCTGGAGCCGTACGCGCACCCGTCCGATGATCATCCCGGTCGTCATGGAGGTTTAGTTTGGCGCGCGGATCTGCACAAAACGCCAAAGGCAATAAAGCCAACAACCAACCGGCATCTGCTAAGGGTGCCGGTTCCCATCTGCGTGCCAATAAGGGCCACGAGTCCGAGTTCGATGATTTCGAGCCCTTGGTCGAGCCCTCGGCCAACCGCGATATCGCCGGCGTGGTCATTGCCGTTTTGGCGATTGCGTCCTTCATTGCCGTGATTTCGCCGGCGACCGCACCCGTTACGGCTGCGGTTGCCGGTTTCTACCACTTGGGCTTTGGTCTGGGCGCCTACGTGCTGCCGATCGTCATTTTGCTGTTTGCCGCCACGCTCTTTTTAGGCGAGGACTCGCCGCTCAACGCGCGCTCTGTTGCGGGCGGCGCCGTGGTCTTTATCGCCGTCGTCTCCATTCTGTCGCTGATGGTGTCGGGTACGAGCGACTCGTGCGACCTTATGTTCACGCCGCAAAACCTGTCCGCCGCGGGTGGCTACATTGGTGCGTTTATTGCGAGTGCGCTGCAGAATGCCCTGGGTAAGCCTATCGCGATGGTGGTCCTGTTGGGTCTGGCCGTCGTCGGTTTTGTCATCATTGGCTTTTCGGTGGGCGGTGTGCTGCGCTCTGCCCGCGATCGTGCGGCAGATTTTGCCGAGCGCCGTCGTGCCGATGTTAACGCGAGTCCGTGGGGTGACGATGAGGCCCTGTCGGTGCCCGGCGTTGCCCGTCCTCACCTGAGCATTCTTCGTCAAAAGGGCTCCGATGCTGTCGTGACCACGGTCATGGGCAACGATGTGGACCCGGTTTTGGACGATGACGACGAGGACGAGGATCCGTTTGTCGACGTGTCCGATGCCGTGGAAGCTGAGCGCGCTAAGACGACGCTGTTGCCGCGCCGCCATGCCAAGAAGGGCAAGGCTGCGCCCAAACTCAATACGAGTGAGCCCGACCCGTCTTGGTCCGAGAGCGAGATTGAGCTCACCGAGGGCGATGACGAGGACGACGAGGCTCCGATTGAGACCGCAAAGACATCTTTGCTGCCGCGTCGCCATGAAAAGCGCGACCAGGTAACCGGTCAGCTTTCGATGGAAGACGACCCCGATAAGATCGACGAGTCCGAGCCGCCGTTTGCCGTGAATCCTGTTTCGGCAGCACCTCAGATCCCCGACTTCTTGAAGTATCCCAAGGTTGCCGATGCGTCTGCCTCGAG
>CAJKEF010000320.1 GCA_905198825.1 uncultured Collinsella sp.
CCCCGGGCGTTGACATGTCCACCGGCTCGCTCGGCCAGGGCATCTCCGCCGCCGTGGGCATGGCCGTTGCCGCCAAGCACTGGGGCGATACTTACCGCACGTACGCCCTGCTGGGCGATGGTGAGAGCGAGGAGGGCCAGGTCTGGGAGGCCGCCATGTTTGCCGGCAACCAGCAGCTCGACAACCTCTGCGTGATCGTCGACCACAACGGCCTGCAGATCGACGGCCCCGTCGAGGAGGTCAACGACCCCATGCCGCTCGCCGACAAGTTCCGCGCCTTCAAGTTCCATGTGGTGGAGCTCGCCGACGGCAACGACTTCGACCAGATCCGCGCCGCCTTTGCCGAGGCCCGCGCCACCAAGGGTCAGCCGACCGCCATTATCGCCGAGACCACGAAGGGCAAGGGCGTCTCCTTTATGGAGAACCAGGTGGGTTGGCACGGTAAGGCCCCCAACGATGAACAGTTTGAGCAGGCCATGGCAGAGCTCACGGCCGCCGGAGAGGAGCTCTAGGATGGCAGACGTCAAGAAAATCGCCACGCGCGTAAGCTACGGCGAGGCCCTCGTCGAGCTCGCCAACGAGCACGATGACTTTGTGGTCCTCGACGCCGATCTGGCCGCCGCCACGCAGACCGGTAAGTTTAAGGCAGCCTGCCCCGACCGCTTCTTCGATGTGGGCATTGCCGAGAGCAACCTGATGGGTGTTGCCGCCGGTATCGCAACCACCGGCCGCGTTGCCTTCGCGAGCAGCTTTGCCATGTTTGCCGCCGGCCGCGCCTTTGAGCAGGTCCGCAACTCCATCGGCTACCCGCACCTTAACGTTAAGATCGGCGCCACGCACGCCGGCATCTCTGTGGGCGAGGACGGCGCCACGCACCAGTGCTGCGAGGATATCGCCCTGATGCGTGTCATCCCCGGCATGACCGTGATCGTTCCCGCCGACGACATCGAGGCCCGTGCCGTGACGCGCGCCGCCTACGAGTGCGACGGCCCCGTGTACATGCGCTTCGCCCGTCTGGCCTCGCCGGTTATCAACGACCCCGAGACCTACAAGTTCGAGGTGGGCAAGGGCATCGTCATGCGCGAGGGCACCGACGTCACCATCATCGCCTGCGGCCTGATGGTCGGCGAGGCGCTCGAGGCCGCTGAGCAGCTTGCTGCCGAGGGCATCGATGCCGAGGTCATCAACATGCACACCATCAAGCCCATCGATGCCGACCTGATCGTCAAGAGCGCCGCCAAGACCGGCCACGTCGTGACCGTCGAGGAGCACTCCGTGATCGGTGGCCTGGGCAGCGCCGTTGCCGATGTCCTGTGCGAGCAGTGCCCGACGCCGCTCAAGAAGATCGGCGTCAACGACACCTTCGGTGAGTCCGGCCCGGGCGCCGAGCTCCTGCACAAGTACGGCCTGGACGCCGCCAACATCGTGGCGACCACCAAGGAGTTCTTGGCATAAGGCAAGGCGGATCTCAAGGACTGCTTCGCCAGTACTATGGAAACCCGGCAGGGGCGCTCTCTTGGAGGGCGCCCCTGTTTCAGTTGCGGTGAAATAAGGACTGTTTTGCCAGCCTAAAGACTCAATTAATCCGCATTTCACCGCAACTTTCGAAGGCGTTCCCGCTTGTGCTGGCTCCGTCGCGACGATTGATTGCGGCTTGGCACAGTGCGGCGACATCGGGGGCATCGCCGCCTCGGTATGTCATGGCGAGCAAGGCGGCATCATAGATTTCGTCATTGGTCACATCGGCGGCATCAATGGGGCAGAAGGTGAGAATTGAATCCTGTTCTGCAAGCTCGGCCAGATTGATCGTTTCACCCATGGCAAAGGCATCATCGAGGACGAGTGTGGCACTCGTGCATGGAATTTGATAGATCGTGCCATCCGCAGCGATAGGGGAACCTGCTGCCTCGAGCGTGTAGACACCTTGTATGAGATTGATGCCAGAGCCATCGGAGGCGACGAACTCAATCCTGTCGACCGTTATTCCGTCGATGGTCTTGCCCGTAATGTGTATCGGAACGCGCGATGCCCCGTTATCGGTGTCCCAGCCCGCAGCCGTGACATCCAGCACAATGGCGTGCTCCGAATGGGCGGATACGAAGTGCGACAACACCTGCCGCAGATGAAGGCCCATACAGCTACCGCCGACAATGCCAATTACCAGCATGCAGACAAGGATGACCGCAACGTGGTTCCGAGGCTTTACCCGAAGCCCAGAATCAGCAGAGATGCCATTGACGGCAGCCCCGCACGCCGTGCAGTACCTCACGCCATCGCGCAACTCAGCTCCACAATAAGGACAATTCATACTGGCCCCCACAACCATAGGCGTTCCTATCGAGGCCACTGTAAATCGACAATCCAAATCCGAGTTGCGCAA
>CAJKEF010000321.1 GCA_905198825.1 uncultured Collinsella sp.
TTTTCCGGCGCCTCGGCGAGTGACGAAGAAAAGGTTCGCTATGCGCTGCGTCGCGAGCGGGTCGGCCAGCAGCGTTTCCGCAATCAGCTCTTTGAGGCCTATACCGGTCGATGCGCCGTCTCGGGCTGCAATGTCGACGAAGCGCTCGAAGCTGCACATATCGAGAACTACTCGGGTCCTAAGTCGCAAGTTGTCAGCAACGGTATTCTGCTGCGTCGCGACCTGCACTCGCTGTTCGATGCTCATCTAATTTCGTTCGAACTGGTGCGCGGCGATTATCAACTTTGCGGGTCGTATCTTCTGCGGCATACGGACTATGCAGCGTTCGCGGGCTCGGTGTTGCGCGAACCGGATGAGCGTCGCCTGCGTCCCAATGCCCGATTCCTCGAAGCTCACCGCGCCGAGTTTGATTTCTCGGAATCGCGCCGTCGGGCGGAAGCCGTTGCTCCATATTAGTCAGATGCGATCCGTCGCGGCCCAATCATGTCGATTGATCGGATCGCGCTGCGCCGCATCGAGTGCTGCGCGATCCTGCCATCCTCTTCTCAACAGTTAAAACGGGAAAGGGGAGACCGTGGGATGGCGAAGTGATATCGCGCGTGGCGTGTACGGAAACCTTCCGCGAGCGTTAATGGACCGGAGCCTGTTCCCGCTCGTCGAGGTCACCTGCAGCCAAATCTGTCTGCCGTGCCCAAGCTGCGGCGCAGGCCTCCCATGCCTGGACATCAGCTTCATCGACGCCCGCGACAAACACGCTGCCGACCTACGGGCTCGAACGGGCCTGCGTCTCCCGGTCTATCCTCAGCAATGCCCAACCTGCGGATGTGCCATTACCTATGACGAGGCGGAGTCATAGCTTCGAAGACTGAATATCTAGTCGGGCAAACCCGGTGATTCGACATTTTCTGCGTCACGCCAACAACTCAGCTACCTGCGCATACTCGATTTACGCGGATATTCACACTCGATTTTCGAGGAAATTGGGACTCGATTTTCGAGTTTTGCCCTACAGGTAGATCCCCTCGAACAGGCTCTTGTGGAACTGGGTGTGGTGATCGCGTGCCCAGGTGAAGAGTGCCTGGTCAAAGTCGCCTTGGCTCGCGGGGATGCCGTAGACGCCGGCGACTTCCACGCGCACGAACTCCAGCGCGGGTAGCTTGTTGATGGCCGTGAGTGCAAACGGCGACGTGGGCTCCTCGAACAGGTAATGGCTGCCTTGCAGCGCGCCGCAGCCGGTGCAGGTGCTGGCGAGCGATACGGTCTTGGTGGTGCGCGACGTTACGGGCTTGTAGCCGCAGCGCTCGCGCAGGTAGTCGCGGATTTCGGCCGGCACGCAGCCCAGCGCGGGGACGATGGCTACGGCGTTGGCGCGAGCGGTGTCGATCACGATGTGGCCCGTGTCGTCCATGGCGGGCGCAGCCTTGCTGCCCGAGTCCTCGGCCGGCCAATACGGAATGCCAAAGGCCGCGACCGTTGTCTGCTCGTGGCACTTCCAGCATTCGCGCTTGCCCAGTACCAGATAGATGTAGGGTGCGCTGGGGTCGGAGCGATCCACGCCGGGCAGCCACGCGGCAAAGGGCTCGGGGTTGACGCCATCGGGCACGTACCAGATCTTCTTGGCCCGGTCCCACTTGGCGCCCAGGGCCTTGGCCTCGTCTTTGTGCGAAAAGGGAACATCGAGCTCGGTGCGCATGGCGGCTCCTTTGTGTGGCTTGCGGTGCATGTGCTCCAAGGATACCCCAGCGCTGGGCGCTCGATACACGCGGCTGGGGTCGGCGGTGTTTGAGCTGGTGGCCGATGGCGCCTGCTGTCTTAACGAGGCGATTGCGGCATGGCGTGCGGTCGCTGGATGGATGCTTCGACCGTCCAAGAAGTCGCGGGATGTTTAGGCGGAGGCGCGCCGTCAAGCAAATGGGCAAGTGCATGGTCAGCTTTTGGTCAGTTGAGCGGCAACCTTGCCAAAAGCTTGACGGATTTGCAGCTATACGTCGACGAATGAGCACTTTGGACGCGCCGCGGCGAAAAACCGCCGGTCGTTTGCCGAAAACTTAGCAGGACCGCCAACGGCCGCCGACGCGCGTGCTATCTTCGCGCTATGAGGTACTTTATCGTTTCACATAATGCTTCGCTGGCGCTTTTGGCGCACATGCCGAACCCTCGCTTTGGGGATTCGGAACCAGAGGTCGTGTCGATCGCGGGCGCCTGCGCGCTCTGCGACCAAGAGGCGCAGGAGTTTATCGATCGCTACGACCTGGGGATCGAAACGCTGGATTTGCTGGTGCCGTCGCGCGCCGACCGTCGGCGGAGCAAGCACGTTAAGACGCACCTGTGCACCAACGAGCTTCCGGCGGGTTCGTTTATCTCGCTGGGCCACTGGATG
>CAJKEF010000322.1 GCA_905198825.1 uncultured Collinsella sp.
ACGAGGTCCGCGCCTTCGATTATCTGCTCAAGCCCGTGACTTACGAGCGCCTGGCGCAACTGCTCGACGAGCTTTCGAGCATGCGTCCGGCAGCGACCGACGAACTCGTCATCAAAACGTCCTTTGGCTACCACGCCCTGCGCCTGTCCGACATCGAATATGCCGAGGCGCGCAACAAGCACGTGGTCTTCCACCTGCGCGACGGGCGCGATATCGAGGCACTCGAGTCATTCCGCAGCGTCGAAGACCGTTTGGCGCAAAATGCCACCTTCTTTAAATGCCACCGCAGCTACCAGGTCAACCTGCGCAATATCGATCACTTTGACCGCACGGACATCGTCATGCGCTCGGGTGCGTGCATCCCGCTTTCGCGCAGCTGCAAGCAGGGATTCCAAGACGCCTACTTTGCGGTTCGCTTTGAGGGTGGGAGACACTGATGGTCTCCTCGGTCGAAATGGTCCTTTGGGCAATCCACCACGCCACGACGCTGCTCTTTGGCGTCTTTGCCTCGGCGGCGCTGTGCGGTATCGAGATCAACCGGCGTCATGCGCTTGAACTGGTGCTGGTCGGTGCCGTAACTGGATGCGCATTTGGCCTCTCCAATGCCGTCGGCGGCGAGCTTTTCGCCCGCCAGGTATATCCGCTCGTCGTGCATCTGCCGCTCGTCATCTATTTGTGCGCGCGCTACCGCCTGAGCCCGCTGCTTGCCGTGCTCGGCATTACGAGTGCCTATCTGAGCTGCCAGTTCAGCAATTGGATGGGCATCGCCGCATTTGCCGCAACCGATTCTCAGATCGCGTACTATCTGGCGCGCATCGCGACCACACTCGCCGTCTTTGCCGTCCTGTTGCATTGGGCCGGCGACATCGGTCCGCGCTTGGCGATTAAAAGCACCACCGAGCTGAGCATCCTTTTAATCCTACCGCTCGTCTATTACGTCTTTGACTATGCCACCAACGTCTATACCACGCTGTTCCACTCGGGCTCGGTGGTGACGGTTGAGTTTTTGGCATTTGCGCTCTGTGCCTTCTATCTTATGTTTCTTGCCGTTTACCTACGCGAATACGAAGAAAAAGAAGCTGCCGAGCGTGAACGCTGGATGCTCGAGACACGCGACAGCGCCGCCATCAAAGAGCTCGAGGCCTGGCGTCAATCTGGGCGCGAGCTGTCGATTCTTCGCCACGATATGCGCCACTTCCTACGCGGCCTGGCCGCTTTAATTGAGGAGGGCCACACCGACGAGGCGCTCAAACGCATCGACGAACTCTGCGAAGCCGGCGACCGCACCGCCGTACGCCGCTTCTGCGCCAACGAGACCGTAAACATCGCGCTTTCGTTATTTAACTCGGATATCAATAGAAACGGCATTACCGCCAACCTGCGCGCCGCCGTACCCGAAACCATCCACGTAGGTGACGCCGACCTGTTTAGCGTGCTCTCAAATGCCTTGGAAAACGCTATCACCGCCGCAAGCGCCGCACCCCAAGGAAAGCGATTCGTCGACTTTGACCTGCGATTAGAGGACGGCCAGCTGCTGCTGTTAGTTTCCAATACGTTTGACCGCGCGCCGCGCATGGTCGACGGCATGCCCGTGACCCGGCATGCGGGCCACGGCTTTGGCACCAGGAGCATCAAACTTGCCGTGGAGCGCATGAACGGCAACTGTCAGTTCCGCATTAACGGCGATCGGTTTGAGCTGCGCGCTGTGATGTAGGGACACGATAAGCCGGCGCCGCGCTCGACCCGTCAGGGCCGCCTTACCGGCTCCGGTCCGCTACAGCGGGGCGGCCGCCGGAGTCAGCTGCTTGATGTAAGCCCACATGCGCTGCTTAGCGGCCTTGTCGGTGAGTGCCGCCTCAAAGCCGTCGAGTGCGAGCACGCGGCGGCCCTGCACATGGGCGACCAGACCGGGCTTGAGCATGGCGGTGTCGAAGTCATCGATCGCCACGAGCATATCGGCGTAGGTCTCGCGCATGGCGTCAGCCGCGTTGTTGTCGAGCAGTAGCACTGCCTCGGGGTCCAAAGCCTCAAGCGCCTCGCGGAACAGCTCGCACGGCAGAGTCTCGCCCACCGCGACCGCTCCGTCACCCACGCCGGCGACGCTTGCCAGCACGCAAAAATCCTCGGGGGCATATCCGATGGCGCCGAGCGCCTTGCGCAACGCGGCGCCATCCGGGCCGGCGGCAAGCTCGCCACCCGAACGCTCAGCATCGTCCAAATCGCCTTTGACCAGCACGATCGGCGAGCACGCGTTGCCCACGATACGCACGCCACGGACCGCGAGCGATGCGAGCTCCTGCTCGGTCGCCTGGGCGATGGCTTCTTTTTTCTGGCTTTGTGACGTGGGCATGCGCTCTCCAATCGTTTGCGTGC
>CAJKEF010000323.1 GCA_905198825.1 uncultured Collinsella sp.
CCAATAAGCCATTGGCTTTAGTCAATGGCTTTCCTAGAATCCTTGGGGTTCCTCCAAGGATTCTAAGAAAGCCGTGGGCTTTAGTCAATGGCTTTCCTAGAATCCTTGGGGTTCCCCCAAGGATTGAAGCCGCAAAAAGTACGGTTTTCGTATCTGATTATTACTCTAGTACGGTTTCCGTACCTGTCAACATAAAAGTACAGATTTCGTTTATTTTTCTTTGTAGATGGGTTAGAGTTGAGCGAAGGAGGTTCGGATTATGAAGTTATTGCTAAAAGAACTCCGTAAACAGAGGGGAATCACCCAAGAGGAGCTTGCAAACGGCGTTGGCCAATCAAAGCGCGTCGTTGGCGCATGGGAGCGACTCGAGACTCAAATCAGCCTCGATGACGCCTGCCGCGTCTGCGATGCGCTCGGATGCACGCCGAACGATCTGTGCGGATGGTACATCGACCATCCCGAGGACCGTCCCGCGCCGCCGGGCGACGCCGCGCGCTTCGCCGACCCATACCAGGCCGAGCTCCACGAGTGCTACGAGGCGAGCACCCCCGAGGGCAGGTCGGTCATCCTCGGAACGGCTCGCGGCCAGCGCGAGCTCTCTTTAAAGGCATCCGAACGTGGTGAGCCTCAAGCCGAGGGCATCGTGAACGAGGCGGTATAGGGGGTGCCCGACTCGCCCGGCGAGCGTAGCGAGACCGATGCAAGAAGATAGATTTGCGCGAAGCGAAGGAGCGTCATCATGGCAGATGAAGCGCTGAATGCAGAGATCATCCTCTACCAGTCAGAGGGGTCGAACGTACCCGTCGAGGTCAGGTACCAAGACGAGACCATGTGGATGCCCCAAGCACAGATAGCCGAGCTATTCGATACCACTAAGCAAAACGTAAGCTACCACCTGTCGAACATCTTCAAAGAAGGAGAGCTCGCGCAGGAATCAGTTGTAAAGGAATTTTTGACAACTGCTGCTGACGGCAAGAGCTATCGAGTCCGATACTACGACATCGACGCCATCATCGCGGTCGGCTACCGCGTGAATTCTCTGAGGGCCACCAGGTTCCGCCAATGGGCGACCGCCACCCTGCGCGAGTACATCACCAAGGGATTCGTTCTCAACGACGACATGCTCGCCAACGGCCGTCCGTTCGGTAGGGACTATTTCGACGAGCTGCTCGCGCGCATCCGCGACATCCGCGCGAGCGAGCGTCGCGTCTACCAGAAGATCACGGACATCTTCCAGGAGTGCACCTACGATTACGACAGGAACAGCGAGGTCGCGCACCGGTTCTACGCGACGGTGCAGAACAAGCTCCATTACGCCGTGACGGGGCACACGGCAGCTGAGATCGTCCAAGAGCGCTCCGATCCGTCCAAGCCGCACATGGGCCTCACCTCATGGAAGGGCGGTCCGGAGGGACGCATCCACTCCAGCGACGTGACCGTCGCGAAGAACTATCTGACCGAGGACGAGATACGCGAGCTCAACAGGTTGGTCAACATGTTCCTCGATACGGCGGAGGATCGCGCGGAGCGCCATCTGCTCACCAGCATGGAGGACTGCGAGGAGCTGCTGGACGGGTTCCTCACGTTCAGCGGGCGCGATGTCCTCAAGGGCTTGGGGAACCGCAACAAGAAGACGGCGGACAAGCTCGCAAAGGAGCGGTTCGCCGAATTCCAGCGCATCCAGGATGCCACCTATGAGAACGACTTCGAGAAGATGGCGAAGGGGAAGCTTGGATCAGGACGCTAGGGCATCGCGCGATTGGCGCCCCCGCCCGGAAGCTGGCGGGGGTCTACGACGTTATCGCGCAGCCACGCGATCAGCGCCTGTTTTAATACGCCGCCTCAAAGAGCAGCGCCGAGAACGGCTTTCAGCCCAATAAAGAGACAGGCGAACTAGACGAAGTCGCAACTTACAAGAAAGTCTTGTTAGATCAGTACGTCATGGCATCGCACAACAGATGTGTCCCACCAATTGATTTGTGGGACACCGTTCTGGCCACATGTCACACGACGCCCCGCTCCCCCACATGCTTGGCGGCGGAGGGGAACGGGGCGCGAACATCCCCATGAAAGGGGGCGCATTAGATTATGGTACAGCAACCCAAGCGCAAGATCGGGAGCATCGAGCCCGCCGGCCCCGGCGTCTGGCGCGTCCGTGTCTCACGCGGCAGCAGGAGCGACGGAGGCAGGCGCACGGTCAACGAGACCGTGTACGGCACCTACGAGGACGCCGACATAGCCTGCGCGCGCATCGCGTCCGAGATGGGCGCCACGGTCTCCTACGGGGACAGCCTGACCCTCTCGCAGTACTACCATGGCATCTTCCGCCTGGCACCATCCAACCGCGGCACCAAGCGGTCGAACGTGACCCTC
>CAJKEF010000324.1 GCA_905198825.1 uncultured Collinsella sp.
CTCTGACCCACGTGCACGCCGTCGACAGCAATGCCCTGCTCGCGCGCGGCGAGTACGCAGTCCAGGCGGTCGTCGATCAGCAAGGCGACCTGACCGGTCTTGCCGGCCTGTGCGATTGCCTGCGCGGCGTCTCCGGTCAGTGCGATGATCTCGCGGGCGCTTGCCACCTTGGAGCGCACCTGGATGCAGGTAAAGCCTGCGTCGAGCGCCTGGGCCACCACATCGCCCACGGGACGCCCCAGCGTGTTTTCGGGGCCGAGTACCAGATAGGCCGAGATATCAAGGTTGTCGCGGATACTCATCGTGTTTCCTCCTGCTTTTTGATCTGAGCTTCCATGCGCTCGAGCTTGCCGGTCATGGTGTCGGTAAATCCGGGTCGAATATCGGCTTTGAGCACGACTTCGGTGCGGATGCCCTTGCTCGCCAACACAAAGGTTGCGTCGCGCACGACCTGCATGACCTCGTCCCAGTCGCCCTCGATCTCGGTGAACATCGAGGTGGTGCGGTTGGGAAGGCCGCTCTCGCGAATGACGCGCACGACCTCGGCGACCTCGGCGGACAGCTCATCGCCGGTGCCGCATGGGGCGATGGCCACGGCGACGAGTGTGTTCATTCCAGCAGCAGTTGCGGGCTCGGACATGGCTTATGCCTCCTCGAGCTCGAGTTGGTTATCAGCGATATCTTGGGCGGTCGCGCGGTAGAGCTCATCGATAAAGGCGACCTTAAAGCTTGCCGGGGCATCGGCGACAGCGGCGGCACGCGTGCCGGCAACGTTGTAGACCGCGGTGCCGCAGATGGCTGCCGTAAACGGGTCGGCGGCACAGGCGTACACGGCCAGCACGCCGCCCTGCGAGCAGCCGCAGCCGGTGATCTTGGACATGAGCGGGCTGCCGCCGTGGGACTTGGCCACGGTCGTGCCGTCGGTAATCAGGTCGACTTCGCCCGAGACCACTACGGCGCCGCCGGTGTAGCGGGCGAGCGCCACGGCGGCATCGCGGGCGGCATCTACCGTGTCGGTGGTATCGACACCGCGTACGCGGCTCAGATCAGCCGCCTCGCCCTCAAGACCCCACAGACCGGCGAGCGCGATGATCTCGGAGGCGTTGCCGCGCACGATGGCGGGCTTGTACTGCTTGAGCTCGTTTACCAACTGGGTGCGCAGGCTACCGATGCCCAGACCCACCGGATCGAGCACCCAGGGCTTGCCGGCGTCGTGTGCCGCCTTGGCCGCGCGGGGAATCGTTTGCTCGTAAATGGGGAAGAGCGTGCCCATGTTGAGATAGATGGCGCCGCCGCCGGCAACGAGCGCCTCGCCCTCGTCGGGCAGATAGACCATGGCGGCCGAACCGCCCACGGCGAGCTGCGCGTTGGCGACAAAGTCGATCGTCACCGTGTTGGTGATGGAGCCGGCCATCGGATTGGTGGCGCGAATCTCATCCACGGCCTTGACCACATTTTGCTTAAGCTGTTCCGAATCAATCACTGCACATGCCTCCTTGGCATAGAAAAGGGGCGCTGTGCATAGACAGCGCCCCTGTAAAGGCGGCATGCTCCCTACGCCAGCATTAACTGACAGGTTCAAAGGATTGGGCCCCATGCCCTCTCAGCCTTGTGGTTTGCACCGCCGGCACTCCCGCATCGAATCTGTTGTTCCCTATACTAACGCACCTGCCAAAAAGGGACAGGTTTATTTTGGCAGGTCGTTACAATAGGTAGGACCGATACGAATGGGGGCCTTATGATTAAACTTGTACTGACCGATATGGACGATACGCTGATTCCGGCCGGGCATGACGGCGCCAGCGACTACGCCATCGAGGGCATTCATGCCATGCAGGCGGCGGGTCTGCACTTTGGCCCGGTTTCGGGTCGTCAGCCGTCCGCGATGGGCTGGATGTTCAAAAATCGTTCTGAGTGCTTTTCGACCGGTGCGTTCTGCAACGGCCAGGTCATGTTTGTGGACGGTCGGGTGGTCGCTTCGCGCGCGACCGACAACGCCGCCCTTATGCGCTTGGCTGACTACTTGGAGCAAGAGACCGACGATACCTATCTAAAGGTCTACAGCCTGGGTGACAACTTTTGGGATAACGATGCCTATTGCGTGACGAGCGACCCCGAGCGCGTGCGCCGCGCCATGGCGTCGGGCGGCAACGCGTGGCTCAAGGGCGAAGAGGCCCCGTGCCGTCCTGTTGTCGATGATGCCCCGGTATACAAGGCGAATATCTGGAGCGCCCGCTCGCGCGAAGAGCTCGCTGAGCTACGCGAGCGCATTGCCGCCGAGGTGCCGGAGCTCTCGCTTGTGTTTCCCAACAACCGTGTGCGCCTGCTTGACATCCTTCCGGCTGGTTGGGACAAGGGCTGCGCTGC
>CAJKEF010000325.1 GCA_905198825.1 uncultured Collinsella sp.
GCCCTGCTCGTAGGCCTCGCCCGCTGACGTGGCCTCGGCCAAGCGCTCGGCCTCCTGGTCCTTGAGCGCGGCCATGAGCGAGCGGATGCGGATGCGCGCGGCGCCCAGGTTGGACACCTCGTCGATCTTGAGCACGGTGTAGATCTTGCCACTGGCCTCCAGGATCTCCTGCACCTGGTCGGTGGTCAGAGCGTCCAAGCCGCAGCCGAAGGAGTTGAGCTGAATCAGGTCCAGATCGTTGCGCATCGTCACAAAACGGGCGACGGCGTATAGGCGGCTGTGGTACATCCACTGGTCGACGACGCGGATGGGGCGCTCGGGCTTCACGAGATGCGCGAGCGAATCCTCGGTAAAGACCGCAAAGCCAAAGCTCGAGATAAGCTCGGGCAGGGCATGGTTGATCTCGGGGTCGTTATGGTAGGGACGGCCGGCGAGTACGATGCCGTGGCCACCGTGGTCCTCGACCCACTTAAGAGCCTCCTCGCCCATGGTCTGGATGTCCTCGTGGAAACGCGCGTCGGCCTCAAAGGCAGCGTTGACGGCAGCATCGACCTCGGAGCGCGTGATCTTGGGACCGCGCACGCGGCCGCGACCAGCCTCAGCATCGGCCACACGGTCGACGGCGAGCACCTGATACAGGCGGCGCTTGAGCTCGGTCTTGTCGTGATAGGGCACAAACGGGTACAGGAACTCGATGTTCTGCTCGCGAATCTCGTCAATATTGAGCGCCAGCGCCGTGGGGTAACTCATGACGATGGGGCAGTTATAGCAGTTGCCAGCCGTCGGATCCTCCTTGCGCTCCCAGCGCACGCACGGCATCCAGATAAAGTCGACGTCACGGTCGATAAGGTTCATCACGTGGCCGTGGCTCATCTTGGCCGGATAGCACACGCTCTCGGACGGCATGGACTCGATGCCCGCCTGGTAGGTCTTCTTGCTCGACTGGTCGGACAGCTGCACGCTAAAGCCCAGGCGCGTAAAGAACGCGTGCCAGAAGGGGTAGTTCTCGTACATGTTGAGCGCGCGGGGGATGCCGACGGTGCCGCGCGGGGCCTCGTCGGGGCTCAGCACCTCGCGGTTAAAGAGCAGCTCGTTTTTCTTTTTGAAGAGGTTGGGGGCCTCGGTCTTCTGCTTTTTGTGGCCGGCGCCCTTCTCGCAGCGGTTGCCGGTGATAAAGCGCCTGCCGCCGCCAAAGTCGTTGACGGTGAGCTGGCAGTTGTTGGAGCAACGGCCGCAGCGGACATGCTTTTGCGTCACGGTGAGGTGCGCGATGTCCTCGGCCGAAAGGATGGTCGAGGTCCCGTCGATGCCGGCGCGATCGCGGGCGAGCAGGGCCGCGCCGTAGGCGCCCATGCAGCCGGCGATGTCGGGACGCACGGCATGAACGCCGGTGAGCTGCTCAAACGCGCGCAGCGTGGCGTCGGACATAAAGGTGCCGCCCTGGACGATCACTTGGCTGCCGATCTCCTTGGGGTCGCGCAGCTTAATGACCTTGAACAAGGCGTTCTTGATGACGGAATAGGACAGACCGGCCGCAATGTCGCCCACCGTGGCGCCTTCCTTTTGCGCCTGCTTGACGCGCGAGTTCATAAAGACCGTGCAGCGGCTGCCCAGGTCGACGGGGGCCTTGGCATGGATGGCGGCATCGGCGAACGCGCGCACGTCCATGTTCATAGAGACGGCGAAGCTCTCGATAAAGCTACCGCAACCCGACGAGCAGGCCTCGTTGAGCATGATGTGCTCGATAACGCCGTCCTTGACGCGCAGGCACTTCATGTCCTGGCCGCCGATGTCCAGAATGAACTCGACGCCGGGCAGGAACGCCTTGGCGCCGCGCAGGTGCGCAACGGTCTCGATTTCGCCCGAGTCGGCCTTGAGGGCCTCGATGAGCAGCGCCTCGCCATAGCCCGTGGTGGTCACGTGGCCGATGGTGCAGCCAGCGGGGATGTGGTTGTAGAAATCGGCCATGATGACCTTGGCCGTGCCCAGGATGTCGCCGTTGTTGTTGCCGTACCAGGTGTGCAACAGCTGGCCGTCCTCGCCCACGAGCGCGGCCTTCATGGTGGTGGAGCCGGCGTCGATGCCAATGAACACGCGGCCTGTGTAGCCTTCGAGCTTGCCCTTGGGGACGACTTCCTGGTCGTGGCGGGTTTTGAACTCGGCAAAGTCCTCGTCGGTGGCAAAGAGCGGATCCAGACGCTCGACCTCGGCACCCTGCGTGTCACCCAGGGCATCGATGGCCTCGATGAGCTGCGGGAACGTGCTGAGCTTGTTGGACTCGTGCGCCATGGCAGCGCCGCTCGCCACAAACAGGTGGGCGTTTTGGGGCACAATGCGGTGCTCCTCGTCCAGGTTGAGCGTGAGG
>CAJKEF010000326.1 GCA_905198825.1 uncultured Collinsella sp.
AGACCATGGAAACGGAAGGCAGCACAATGGCAACGCTTTTGGCCGATAAATACGAGGCTCGCAAGGCCGAGGTCAATGCTCGCTTTGAGCAGCTTCGTGCTAACGAGGAGGAGCTCAACCGAATCTTTGCCAAGATCTACAACATGGAGGGCGAGGTGCCCATCGAGGTCGAGGATAAGTACGTTTCGGTGGCGCGCATCTTTGATACCGCCGACGAGATCCCCGAGAGCTACAAGGGCAACAAGTACGTGCGCACTAAGCGTGACGAGATCACCTCGCTCATAAGTTATGCCGTGGGATGCATGTTCGGCCGCTATTCGCTGGACGTGGACGGTCTGGTCTTGGCCGACCAGGGTGCCACGGTCAACGACTATCTGGCCAAGATGCCCGATCCCAATCACGTGACCTTTATGCCCGATGGCGACAACGTATTGCCAATTACCGACGACGAGTACTTTGACGACGACATCGTGCGTTACTTTATCGACTTTGTGCGCACTGTGTACGGCGAGGAGACGCTCGAGCAGAATCTGGCCTTTATTGCCGAGGCACTCGGCGGCAAGGGCACCTCGCGCGAGGTTATTCGCACCTACTTTTTGAAGGACTTCTTTAAGGACCATTGCCAGACCTACAAGAAGCGCCCTATCTACTGGCTGTTTGATTCGGGCAAAAAGAACGGCTTTATGGCCCTGGTGTACATGCATCGCTACACGCCCGACTTGCTGGCGCGCATTCGCACCGACTACGTTCACGAGCAGCAGGAGCGCTATCGCTCGCAGATTGCCGACGCCGAGGACGCGCTGGCCACGGCCGAGCGCGGCGAGAAGGTCGCGCTGACCAAGCGCATCAAAAAGCTCAAGGATCAGCTGGCCGAGACCGTTGCCTACGAGGAAAAGCTGCATCACCTGGCCGACCAGATGATCAAGATCGACCTGGACGACGGCGTTAAGGTCAACTATGCCAAGTTCCAGGATGTGCTGGCAAAGATAAAATAATGCACACGTGATTACGCGTTACGCGAATTGTTTTGACCGGTATGACAGTGGGATTGTTAGATGGCAAAGTTCGATGTACTTGAAGAGCTGGCAGCGCGCTTTGAACAGCCGCTGCCCGATTGCCGTGAGCGCCGCGTGGTGGTGTGGCACGACGCGGAAGGCGAGTTTGCCGCCACGTTTGCTGAGCTTGCCGAGGGCGGCTTTGGCGAAGCGGTAGAGCAGCGCCTGCCGCGTCCGGTGCGCTTTGTGGAGGCTTGCGACGGGCATATGTTTGAGGTCAAGCGTCTTATCGCCCGCGAGGACACCACGAGCGACATGCTGGTGTATCGCCAGCAGGGGCGCGGTAGCCTTGAGGGCGATTGGCTGGCCGATGTTGAGCTGTACGCCGATCAGTTCTCGGCGGACTATCTGTCGCTGCTGGCCGATCAGCTGGGGGCTTCGAACGCACGGGATATTCGTAAGGCGCTGCAGGCGCACAAGTCGTTCTTTGCCGCCAAGGGCCGCGTCGCCAAGTTTTCCAAGTGCATGCCCGCGCCTGCGTGTGCGGCCGATGTTGAGCTGGGCCTGCTGGCCGCCATGTTTGACGGCTCGGACCCCAGTGCTGCCACCATGCCGTTTATTGTGCGCGCGTGCCTGACTAAGCTGCTGCACGATGGCCCGGAGGCACTGGCGGAACTGGCGCAAAAGTTTGAGGCCGCCGACAGTCTTGCTGCCTTTGTGCGTCAGCGCACGGGCTTTGAGGGTGCGCTGTTCGAGCGCGACTCGCTGCAGGATTTTGCCGCCCATGTGCTGCTCACGGCCGCGGCCTCGTTGGTGCCGGCCGCTGCGCTGCAAAAGCTCTCCAACCATATTGCGCCTGCCTATGCGCCGTATTGCATCGCGGTTGTCCGCGAGTGGGCGGGCGATGCCGCGGCGTCTGATGACCTGCGTGAGATTTGCGAGCTGGTCCAGGACGCGTGCGGCCTGCGCCACGTGTTTGGCGCTCTGTCTACCGACGATCTGCTGCGGCTCGATGTATTCCCGTGCGTTGACGAGGCCATTTTGAGCGACTTGCTCACCTCGCTGGCGCAGGGAGCCGACCGCGTTGACGAGGCCCGTCGTGTTGCCTCGGCCCGTCGCGACCTGTGCTGGTACGACGATGTCTCCTGCTATTACCAGGTGCTTTTGGCGTTGGCCGACATGGCGGCCTTTAAGCGCGACCATGCGGGCGGATTCCATATTGCCCAGGCGGCCGAGGTGTGGGAGGCCTACACCTCGGATTGGTGGCGCATGGATGCGGCCTATCGCGCACTGCGTCAGGCCAACGAGCGCTGCAAGCTGCGTGGTGT
>CAJKEF010000327.1 GCA_905198825.1 uncultured Collinsella sp.
CCATGGGCATCGAGCCGCCGCTCGACCCCATCATGGGCATCATCTTCCTGCCCCTGCCGGTCATCCCGACGCTCCGCATCCGCCCCGAGGGCATGTTCGACGTCACGACCTTCACCTACGCCGACTAGTCATCGGGGACGTTCTTAAACGGCTAGTCGCCTGCGACACTCTTTGACGTGTTGCCTGGCGCTGCGACCGTGGGACCTCTGACGCGCGTGAGCTATTTGCTAGGTCCTTGTAACGTTTGCGCCCGCGGAGTCTTACCTGAGCTCCCTTTGGGTACGTTGGAATCGGATACACGTTCGATTCCAACAAGCCCGAAGGGAGCTTTTCTATGTTTAAACTGATTGCATCCGATATGGACGGCACGTTGCTTGACGAAAACAGCCAGGTGCCTCCCGAGACCTACGAACTGATTTTGGCGCTACGCGAGCATGGCGTGCATTTTGCCGCATCGTCAGGTCGCCGCTACGATCGCCTGTGCGAGTTCTTTGCGCCCGTTCGCGACAAGATGGACTTTGTCGCCGCTAACGGTGCCCAGGTCTACGCCGACGGCAAAATGGTAGACCGTGAGGTGTATTCGCACCTGGCGATTCGAAAGCTCGCCCAAGCAGTCGCGACGTTTCCCAATCTGCATCTTGCGCTTTTTGACCGAACCAAGTCCTTCCTGCTCGATGACGAGTGCAAGTTCGTGCGTGAGGTCGATAAGGACCTTCCCAATGCCGAGCGCATTTGGGAGCTGCCCGATCCCAGCGTAAATATCATCAAAGCGAGTATCTTTTGCGACGACGGTGCCGTTATGGACAGTGCGTACGTGCTACAGCGCGAACTTGGTCAGCTCTTTACTTTTGCGCCTTCGGGCAACGCGTGGATTGATGCCATGCAGCCCGGTGTGTCGAAGGCCTCGGGCATCGCGCAGCTCGCGGAGCATTACGGCATTGGACGCGACGAGGTCATGGCGTTTGGTGACTCGATGAACGACTACGAGATCATTCGCTTTGTCGGCACGGGCTGCGCGATGGAAAACGCGCGCCCCGCGCTCAAAGCGGTTGCCGATCGCGTCGTTGGCTGCAACCGCGACCACGCCGTTCAGCATGAGCTCCGTCGCGTGCTGGAGAGTCTCTCCTAATCCGGCAGATGGGGACGTTCCTTTTCTGCCGGCAGTGGGGGACAGTCCTTGCAGCTTTTTGCGAAGGCTGTCCCCAACGACTAGTCATTCAAGGACGCCCCAATGACTAGGCGAGGGCGGCCATGATGGTGTGGGCGACGCCGTCGTGGTCGTTGTCGTATTCGGTGATGGCGTCGGCGGCCTCGCGGTCCTCGGGCTCGGCGTTGATCATGGCCATGCCGTGGCCCGCTGCCTGCAGCATGGGGATGTCGTTGATGTTGTCGCCGAACGCCCAGGCGTCGGCGAGGCGCTCGCCCAGGTGCTCGCATAGCCACGTGAGGGCCGTTCCCTTGGTGGCGCCCTCGCCCATGACCTCGATATTCATGGCGTACGAACGCGTGACCTCAATGCCTCCGAGCGTGTCGAGCTCCGCTGCGATGGCGTCGCGATCGGCCAGGTCGTGCCAGTACATGGCGATGCGTTCGAGCGTCTCGACCTCGTCGATCTTGCTGTCGATATCCATGTCGATCGGTGTTCGTGTGCGCTTGAGCGAAGCCGCAATGTGGGGGTCGCCGCCGCAGAATTCGTCCAGGCGCGTGTAGAGCGAGCGGGGGAGGAAGCACCGCCCGTCCGCGAAGATATCGAAGGTGACGTCATGGCCGGCGGCAATGCTATGGATGCGGTGGGCGATGGCGCGGTCGAGCGGTCGGCTCAAAATGCGCGTGGCACGTGAGGCATCGGTGGGCGTACCGTCGTCGAGCTGCCAGACGCTGGCGCCGTTGGCGCAGACCGCGTAGTGTACGGCGGGATGGGCGAGGATGGGCTCAAAGATGCCCGACAGCGGACGCCCCGTGCAGGGCACAAACTCAACACCGCGGCGCGCAAGCTCGTCGAGCATCGCCCAGGTGGCATCGCTCATCTGCTTATCACTCGTCAGCAGTGTTCCATCCATATCGGAAAACACAATCATTTGATGCAGCCCTTTCTACTGGCATAAAAAGCGTGGCCGAGGGCGGTGATGCCCTGGCCACGCTCGGGTTCTATAACGGTCCGCGTCCTAGCGATCGGCGAGCGGCTTATACTCCAGCGGCTCGATCACCGGACGATAGGCCGGGCGAATAATACGGTGCGCGCAGAAGAGCTCTTCCATGCGGTGGGCCGCCCAGCCGGCGGTGCGGGCGACGGCGAACATGGGCGTGAAAAGCGTCT
>CAJKEF010000328.1 GCA_905198825.1 uncultured Collinsella sp.
AACGTCGACGTCACCGATGCCACCGAGAATCTTGTCGAAGGCGGCACTGGCAACAGATGCAAAGATGCCGTCCGATTCTTCGACCGGATAGTTCCAATACACATCGTGCATGAGAACCTTCGCCGCGTTGGTACCGTCGACGACCGTACCATCGGGCAGCGAGACATTACCGACAAGGCCCAGCAGGTACTGCAAGAACACCGGATCGATGCCGACGACGCCATCAACGTCCTGCCCGTACTGGGACTTCCACAGCGCGGCGACACGCTGCGAGTTGCGGGGCCAATCGGGCGAATACGCGTTACCAGAGTTGTACAGGTTGCTGTGGTCACCAAACAGCGCCTCGTCCTCTTCGTCGACGCTCTCAACCGCCTCGTCTTTGCTGCGCGCAATACATGGAACAAAGTCACCGATCGACATCTGGCCATCGGTAACTGAAATCAAACCTTGCGAACCACCAAAACCGCCGCAAGCACGAATCTCGACGTTGTTCATGGCATACACAAGATAGTTGCGCGTCTGGCCGTTGGCGCCGAGCATCTGGGGCAGAACGGGGGCGATCTTCTCTGCCGCATCGACTACACCGTCCAGGGTGGCAAAGCCGTCCTTTGCCTTATCGACCAGCTCGGTCACCTGGGCGATATGCGTATCGCCAATACCCTGCACCTTTTTGTTGGCGCTCTTGAACGCCTTCGAGCTATCGGAGAGCGAATCGGCGACCGCCTGCAGCGCGGACACGTTGATTGTCCCGTCCTGGAACAGCTTGCCGGGCGTTGCCTGAGCGAGATTATCGGCCATGGGGACCAGCGCGCCGCTCGAAACATCGGACAGAGCGTCGACCATGGTGCGGGCGGCGTTAATATCGCTGCCGTACACCGGAATGAACGAGGCCATCGTCCACACCGGGCTCGAGGTCTCCTTCTTCATGCTGCTGCAGAGCTCGTCGATCTTTTTCGCATCGTCGGGCAGGGTCGAAAAATCGCCCGACGTGACCTTGCCCTTAAGGCCGCCGACGATCTCGACAGTTTCCTTTGCCTGGCTCTTCACGGTTTTTGCCGAGCTAAGCAGCATGAAGCCACTCACGCCAAACACGACAAGAACCACCGCGACGATGGCAGCGACAACGGCTGCAACGCGGCGGTTCTTGCGCTCGCCCTTGCGATGGCGATGGCGAACCAGACCGTTCGAGGTCGGGCTCGTCGAGGAATCACCGCCGTAGTTCAAGCCAAAATCGTAATAATCTTCTTTAGAGCCCGAGCCCTTAAACTCGGCACCGTCGTCATCGAGACGGGCAAACGTGCCGGTTTCGGAAGCGCCCGTATAGATAGTGCCTAGGTTACCCGTAAGCCCTGCGTCTCCAGCAGAAGAAGCACTATTGGCGGGATTGGCAGAGTTGATGGGGCCGGCGTTGTGGGCGCGATGAGCGTTGCTAGCGGGGTCAGTGGGGCCGGCGACATTTGCACCGCCCGTTGGCGCCGGACGGACCCCGGCCGGCGAAGCCGCAGAGCCCGCCCCGCCCGGAAATGCCTGCCTGCCTACGCGACCAGCCTGTTTTGCCTTTTGAGACTGTTCGTACAGAGCGGCAAACATCGCCGTTTCGCCCGGAGACGTACGGTTGCCAGCACCGTTTTGGCTGGATCCACTCGGTACGCCAGCGTTTCCAGTCCCATTTGAACGCGGCGGAACTGCAGAGCGCTCGCCGTCGCCGTTCTTAAAGTGGTTACCAGCCATAGAGGAGTCCTCGCAATACTAAAAGTCAATAACGCTATTAGTTTATGACATATTTGGCATCGTCAGTTAAACTCCAGATGCAGGCACCAATTCGCGGAATTGTGGTGCAACACTGTGTCCGTCTAGGCAGCGGCGTAAGCTATACCGTCAGGAACATCATCACGATGATCATGACAAAGCCAATCAAGTCGGTCGGCAAAAACACCGTGCCCAGCATAACGGCGCTGGTAATGGTTGCCGAGATCGGCTCCACAGTTCCGATGAGACTCGCACGTACGGAGCCAATATCCTTGACGCCCTGCATATAGAGCATATACGCCAGGAAAGAGCCCACGATCACAAACACCGCGAGCGCTTCGACGGCAGCAGTATCGAGGGTCGGCATATGAGCCCACGGCTGTACAAAGACGCTCGAAACGACACCCGCCGTAAGCATAGCCGAGCCCGTAACAATAGGGCTGCCGTATTCGGACAGAATCTTGGCGGGAATCACCGCCATACAGGCGGCGCTAACCGCACACATAAGGCCTGCGACCAGGCCAAGCGGCGATATGCTCAGACTGGTAGGGTCGCCGCCGGTAGCG
>CAJKEF010000329.1 GCA_905198825.1 uncultured Collinsella sp.
CCCGCCGAGCGGAGCTTTACGTGTCTGGGCACGGAGGATAACGGACGCTTGCGCTTGCGTAAGTTGGTGGCCGAGGTTCGCCCCGAACTTGTTCCGAGGGCGGCCCGGATTTTGCTTAAGGCGGGTAGATGCGATGCGGCGATGGGCCTGGCGGACGCCTTTTTGGACCGTGAAGCGGTCCTTGAACTTGCTGGGCAGTATGGGGTCGATCTGGCTCTGACGGGGCACGGGGCCGATATCTGCCGAGCAGCGCTGGGTACGATCGATGCCGACGATCCGGCTCCAGAGCCAACGCCTGCCGAGGCGCTTGGCGTATATCTGGCAGCGGTCAGCGTGTCCAATACAAAGCTCGCTCGCTATATGGCATCGGTCATCGAGCGCGGGGGCGAACGGGCGGCCTGCGAAATAGACCCTGTTTCATGGAGGGTGGCCCAGACACTGACGGCTGTTTGCTATGGGGACAACGGGCTTGGGCTCCCTACGAACCTGGCCGTGCCAGAAATCGAGACATCCCATACCGCACTCGATATGTTGTCTGCGCATATCGAGATCAAGCGATGCCTGACCGAACGGGGAGATGACGGCGGCGTTCTACAGCAGCTCAAAACGAGCAAGGCCTACGATTGCGAGCTCGACATCGCGGGGATTGTTCTACGGGCCGATAGCATGCTGGTGGAGCTCTTTGACGGGTCGTTTGCGGGAACCGACGAGCGCGACGACGAGATGACGGTGGTACGGGAGGCGCTCGACGTACGTGGGCTTAAGGCGATGGCTATCTGGGTGCGCATGGTGTTGGCGGCACGGCGGCTCCTTTCTGGCTTGCCGGTAACCGACGATGCGGCGTTCAACGAGCTCGATCGTTTTGCCGTGCGCATGCGCGACAACCAGATTCAGCTGTTTGGCCTGTTGCTAGAAGGCTGGCAGTCGCTGGCAGAGGGACGGCCGGTTAATGCAAAGTTCCGTGCGGTCCAAGTGCTCAAACTTGCCGAGGAGTCGATTGCGTACATGCGCGATAACGCATTGCTGCTGGAGCGCGCGGCGTATCTGCGAAATACATCGATGGTTTCGGTGCGCGAGGAAGCGGAGTTGCTCGATATAAGCCAGACGCAGGTTGGTGGCGCAGAAGCCTGGATGGTGGCGCTGCATTTGGCCTGTGCGGGCCGAGACAGCGACCTTGCGGCCTGGATGTCCATGAATCGTGCGGGGATTCTAGAACCGTCGTATCGGCTCTTTGCGCGCCTTGCCATGCATTGTCTGGGCGAGCCGGCGACCAGGATACGCAAGAAGCTTCCCGTGCGCGAGCTGTCGCGGTATTCGCTGCGCGACGATTTGGAAGGGGAGGGCGAGCGCCTGTTCCAGGCCGGCGAGGTTGAAGCCGTTGATACCATCGACCATATCGAGATTCGCATGTTTGGTGCGTTTCGCGCCGAGCGCGACGGGTTTCCCATCACGGATAAGATGTGGCGTCGCAAGAAGGCGGCGACGCTTGCCGAGCGGCTTGCGCTGGGCATGGATGCGCTCGTCGATCGTGAGACGCTGGCCATGGAGTTGTGGCCCCATGCCGAGTTCAATAGCGCCCGCAACAACCTGTACTCGACGATATCGCGCTTACGGTCGGCTTTGGGACCGACGCCAGACGGCAAGTCGTGCGTGCTTATCCAAAATGAATGCATCGGACTCAACGGCGACTACGTCAAGACCGATGTGCGGCTGTTTAACCAGATAAGCCGTGAGGTTTTGGGAAATCGCACGGGTGCGCGCGGGCCCCATTTAGTTGAACTGTGCCTTAAGATTGAGCAGCTTTATGCCGGACCGCTGTATGTTCCCAATGGCTGTAATCCCACCTACTTTTTGCGTATGCGACGCATTATGCAGTCAAAGTACATCGATTGCATGATTAAGGGAGCAAATGCCGCTCTAGAAGAAAACGACCTGCAGTCGGCGATTTGGCTGGCAGAGTCGGGGCTTCGGCAGGAAACGGCGCGTGAGGATATGGTGCGCTGCGCCATGCGCGTCTACAGTGCGGCGGGGCGGCGGCGCGATATCGTCGAGCTATACAGCGGGCATATGCACCATCTGAGGGAGCAGGTCAATGGCGTGCCCGAGCCCGAGACGCGGCGTCTATACGAGCGCTTGGTGGAGGGGCGGCTCAATCGCGTACTGGTCGAGCGATAAAAAACGGGCGCCCAAAGTACTTGGGCACCCGTAAGCTTGCTATATGTCGGCTCGCCGGTCATTGGCCCTTAGACGAGCTTGATCTTCTCGATGTCCTTGCGCGAGGACTCGCGATACAGCGAGAACTTGCGGCC
>CAJKEF010000330.1 GCA_905198825.1 uncultured Collinsella sp.
TGTTAACAGATTAACTGTACCCGACCCGAGGCTTTTCATGGCACGGCATCATGAGCGACGTGAAAAAACGAAACTTGTAAAGCAAGAGCCCGCACCTTGCTTTGGAGCCGATGCTATGCTTAGGCACAATTGTCTTGAGGAGCATATGCCTATGTCTACGTTTTTGAATGCCAGCCCCATCTTTGGGCCCGTTCGCAGCCGTCGCCTTGGTCTCTCGCTCGGCGTCAACATGATGCCGGCCAGCGGCAAAATCTGCACGTTCGACTGCATTTACTGAGAAAACGGCCTCAATGCCGAGCGCCCCTGCCATGAGCCGTACAACACAGCCGCCGTGGTACTCGACGCGCTCGAGGCAAAGCTGCGCGAGATGGCAGCCGAGGGCGAGCTCCCCGATGTGATCACCTTCGCAGGCAACGGCGAGCCCACCGCCGCACCGGAGTTTCCGCAGGCCATCGCCGGCGCCGTCGCGCTGCGCGACGAGCTGGCCCCAAACACCAAGATTGCCGTGCTTTCCAACGGCACGCGCGCCGACCGTCCCCAGGTGCACGATGCACTCATGATGGTCGACGACAACATCCTCAAGCTCGATACGGTCGACCCGGCATTTATCCAGCTGCTCGACCAGCCCGTTGGCCCCTACGATGTAGAGCACCGGATCGAAACGTTCGCGAGCTTTAACGGCCACGTCATTATCCAGACGATGTTTTTGAGCGGTGAGTACCGGGGCAAGTCTCTTGATAACACCGGCGAGGAGTACGTTGGCCCTTGGCTCGCGGCGCTCGAGCGCATTCGCCCGCAGGAGGCGACCATCTACACGGTGGCGCGCGAGACACCGGTCGCCGGCCTTGCCAAAGCAGCACCCGACGTCCTCGACGCCATTGCTGCACGCGTGCGCGCCCTCGGCATCCCCTGCCAGGTGAGCTACTAGCAAAACCACGCAGCAGCTAGTGCCCGCCATCCCGCTCCATCAGTTGCGGTGATATAGTTCCTGTTTATGCTGTTAAACCGCTTAAATCGGAACTATATCACCGCAACTTTTATGGACGCGTGGGTGGGCTATACTAGCTGCGGATGAAAGGAAGTTAGCCATGTTTGACAAAGGACCCGTGCCCGGCCGCAACGACGCTTGCTGGTGCGGCAGCGGCAAAAAATATAAGAAATGCCATAGCACCTTTGATGAGCGCCTCGAGCGCTTGTGGGAAGAGGGCTGGGAGGTTCTGCCCCGCACGCTCTACAAGACGCCCGCCGATATCGAGGGCATCAAGCGCTCGGCCGCCATCAACGTGGGCGTGCTCGATTACGTAGGCGAGCACATCGCCGCGGGCATGACCACCAACCAGATCGACCAGATGATCTACGACTACACCGTCGAGCACGGCGGCACGCCGGCCGACCTCAACTACGAGGGCTACCCCAAGAGCGTATGCACCTCGATCAATGATGTGGTCTGTCACGGTATCCCCTGCGATACGGACGTGCTGCACGAGGGCGACATCATCAACGTGGACTGCTCCACGATCCTGGACGGCTACTTTAGCGACTCAAGCCGCATGTTCTGCATCGGCAAGGTCTCTGCCGAGCGCCAGCGCCTGGTCGAGGTCACCCGCGCCAGCGTGGAGGCGGGTCTGGCGGCCGTCAAGCCGTGGCTGCCGCTATCCGTTATGGCCGAGGCCGTGCAAAAGACGGTCGAGGAAGCCGGCTTTAGCGTGGTGCGCGAGTATGGCGGACACGGCATTGGCAAGGAGTTCCACGAGGACCCGTTTGTTGGCTTTACCACCGAGGCACCCGATGTGGACACCATCATGGCCCCGGGCATGGTCTTTACCATCGAGCCCATGGTCAACGCCGGAGCGCCCGACATTAAGATCAGCAAGGGCGATGGCTGGTGCGTGCGCACCAAGGACGGCAGTGATTCGGCCCAGTGCGAGGTACAGCTCGCGGTGACCGAGGATGGTTACGAACTGCTGAGCTGGTAGCCGTGCGGACGCCGGATGCTGACGGGCACGCCCGTCTTGCATCCGGCGTTTTATTTAAACGTTTTGCCTGATAAAGCCTGCCAAAATAAACCTGTCCCTTTTTGGCAGGCTGAGCGGAGAGGACTGCTTGTGAACATCCTGGTTTTATTGCCCGTCAATGATCGTCACCGCGCGATCCTCGAGTCGAGCGCTCCAGGCGAGAACTTTATCTACACGGGCTCCGACGCCATCACGCGTGAGCAGGTCGCCAACGCCGACGTGATCTTGGGCAACATAGACCCTGCCTTACTTACCGCATGCGAGCATCTCCAGCTGTTGCAA
>CAJKEF010000331.1 GCA_905198825.1 uncultured Collinsella sp.
AGGCGCTGGGGGTGGAGCCTACCGAGTGCCTGGTTATCGAGGACTCGCCTTTGGGCATCGAGGCCGGCAAGCGCTCCGGAGCCCGCGTCCTGGCGTTGCGTCCGCACGAGGGCGTCAACCTGGATCAGTCCGCCGCCGACGTTATCATCGACAATCTGGCCGACATCCTACCTGCCATTTAGGGACAGGTTTATTTTGGCAGGTTTTATCTGGACAAATGCCGAATTCGCCGTGAAGTGATCGCTCTCTTCACGGCGGTTTTCTTTTGAGCGGTATTACGCGGTCCTTCTGATGGTTGTCGAGAGAGGGTGAATTGAAGCGCCCCCGCACGCTCCATGCTACAATCGCGGACATACCCCACAACTACATCTGCCTTCGAAAGGAGCCTGCGTGGCGAACGCCATCGATCAGCTCACGGACCGAGTGCTCGTACTCGGCCGCCTCACCATCGTCCGCCGCGCTATTACTGCCGTGGCGGTCACGATTTCCGCCGTTCTCCAGACATTCCTGATCCAGGCGTTCATTCAGCCCGCCGATTTGCTTCCGAGCGGCCTCACCGGCGTTGCGGTCCTGCTCGATCGCGTTACCTCGCTGGGCGGCGTTCACATCGACATCTCGCTCGGTATGCTCGCGCTCAACATCCCCGTGGCGCTCCTATGCTGGAGCGGCATCAGCAAGCGCTTCGTCATCTTCTCGATGATGCAGGTCGTGCTCTCGTCGCTGTTCCTCAACGTCTTTCACTTCGCGCCGTTTTTGGGCGACAAGATCATGCTCATCATTTTTGGCGGCGTGGTCTCGGGTCTGGGCGCTGCCATCGCACTTAAATCCGGCGCATCCACCGGCGGCACCGACTTTATCGCGCTGTGGGTTTCCAACCACACGGGCAAGACCATCTGGGGCGTCATCTTTGGTTTCAACTGCTTTATCCTGGCGATCTTTGGCTTTATGTTTGGCTGGGACAAGGCGGCGTATTCCATCGTGTTCCAGTTTATTTCGACCAAGACCATCGACAGTTTCTATCGTCGCTACGATCGCGTGACGCTGCAGATCACGACGCGTAAGGCAGACGAGGTCATGACTGCCTACGTAAACCATTTTCAGCACGGCATTAGCTGCGCCGAGGTCGTCGGCGGATATAGCCGCGAAAAGATGTACCTGCTGAACACCGTTGTCTCGACCTACGAGAGCCAGGACATTATCAAGCTGGTGTGCGACGTTGATCCCGGCGCCGTGATCAATGTGTTCCACACGCTCAACTTTGTGGGCGGCTGGTGGGGTGGTCATGTCGACGAGCCCATGCCCACGGCCGTTCCCGATCCCGACAAGCCCGCACGCATGGCCAGCAGGCAGGCGCGCCTCAGCGAACAGGACAGCCTGCAGCAGGACGACGGCAAGTAGGGTATTGGCATTTTGCCGGTCCTGCGCAACCCATCCGAACGAGCCCCCCGAAAGCCCCGTTGCTTTCGAGAGGCTCTCGTTTGCCCAGATAAAACCTACCAAAATGAAGCTGTCGCTTTTTGGTAGGGAGGGTGTATCGTTTTATCATTATGAGGTAATATGAAACTAGACGTTATATACGTATTAGTTATTTCGATATTTCGATAAGAGTGATTAGATATGCCTGCGCCCAAAAATGCACCGCTTTACCAGCAGATTTATGACGAAATCAAAGATGCGATCGAGAAAGGTGTTTATGCGCCCAAGGAGCGTATTCCGTCCGAGCTTGAGCTAGCCGAGCAGTACGACGTGAGCCGAATTACGGTGCGTCGCGCCGTCGAGGAGTTGTGCTCCGATGGCTACCTGGTTAAGCAGCAGGGCCGCGGCACCTTTGTTTCCACGCCGCACATCAATCGTCAGTTCCATGCCTCGACGCTGCAGACGTTTACCGCGCTGTGTGCCGGCAACGGCATGAAGGCCGGTGCGCACGTGGTCGATCGCCAGATCGTTCCGGCGCGCCAAAACGAGATGGAGTTCTTTGGTCTGCAGAAGGATGCGCTGCTACTGCATATCAAGCGCGTGCGTACGGCCGACGGCGAGCCCATCTTTGAGGAGAACATCTTTGTGCCGTTTGACGCCTACCGTGAGCTGTTGACGGCCGATCTTGAGGACAAGTCGATTTTTGCCGAGGTCGAGCGTGTTGGCGGAACGCCGATTGTCTCGGTTGGCTACCGTACGGTCGAGGCCGTTCGCGCCAATGCCGAGCAGGCGGCCGAGCTGGGCATTGCCCCGCATGATCCACTGCTCAACCTGCGTGCCGGCTTCACAGGCCCCAATGGCGAGCCGGTCCTGAT
>CAJKEF010000332.1 GCA_905198825.1 uncultured Collinsella sp.
AGAATAAGATCGAGATTGAGTTTAAAGACGAGGAAGAGCTCTCTCGTATTCTTGGCGAAATGATTCAGTTTGATCAAGGAGACCAAGATGAGGAATAAGATTTTAACTGTGATTGCATTGGCGACGACTGTCGCGGCTGGTGCCTTCGCTGGCTATAAGATCGCGACAGACGAAGAACTTCGAGGTCGTTTGCTTCGTGGTGCGCAAGATATCGTCGATACTTCCAGGAAGAAAATGGATGTTATGACCGAAGATGTTGCCATGCGTACTGCTCAGGTAACGAAGAATCCCAAGATTAACCAAGGTTGGGTTAACAACCAATGGGAAAATGTAGGTTATTAGGTACCTAACAATTACTCAGCATATTTTGAGGGGTCCTTGTCTGATTCATGAGACAAGGACCCCTTATTTTGGCCGTAAAAAAATGGGACAGGTAGCAGCTGATTCAAAATTAATGTCAATAATTGAAACGACCCCGGTTGCATATTCTGCAACCGGGGTCGTTCGATGTTTCACATGAAACGTTTTGGGGTGCGACTCCCCTATGCGTTCTTCTGGACCTTGAAACGTTGCTTCAGTTGACCGCAGGCGGCATCAATATCATTGCCGCGAGAATTACGAATCGTGGTCTCGATGCCACGGGACTCAAGACGACGCTGAAGATCCTCAACCTTATGAATCGGCGACGGCTTGAGCGGGCTACCCTCGATGTCGTTAAGCTGAATGAGGTTAACGTGGCACAGCGTTCCTTCGCAGAAGTCGCAGAGCGCCTGCATCTCGGGATTCGTATCGTTGACACCTTCGATCATGGCGTACTCATAGGTCGGGCGGCGGCCAGTCTTCTCGGTGTAGAGTTGAAGCGCCTCGTGAAGGCGAAGCAGCGTGTACTTCTTAACACCGGGCATGAGCTTATTGCGCGTCGACTGGATGGCGGAATGCAGGGAAACGGCAAGCGTGAATTGCTCGGGGATGTCGGCAAATTTGCGAATACCGGGAATAACGCCGCTGGTAGAGACGGTGAGGTGACGAGCGCCGATACCGATTCCATCGGGGTCGTTGAGGATTCGCAGTGCCTTGAGAACCTCGTCGTAGTTGGCAAACGGCTCGCCCTGGCCCATGAAGACAACGCTCGTGGCGCGCTCGCCAAAGTCGTTGGATACATGAAGTACCTGGTCGACGATCTCTTGAGCGGTCAGAGAGCGCTTGAGGCCGTTGAGACCGGTAGCGCAAAAGGCACAGCCCATGCCGCAGCCTGCCTGGGTGGAAACGCAGACGGAAAGCTTGTTACGACGGGGCATGCCGACAGTCTCGACGGAAACGCCGTCGTGGTATTCGAGCAGATACTTGCGCGAGCCATCTTTGGAAACCTGCTTGGTGAGTTCAGTCGGCGTGTCAAAGGCAAAAGCCTCTTTAAGCTGCTCGCGGAAAGCCTTGGGAAGGTTGGTCATATCGTCAAACGAACAAACGTTCTTCTCAAAGACCCATTCGATGAGCTGCTTCGCGCGGAAGGCGGGCTGGCCGAGTTCGGCCACAAGCTCGCGAATATCGTTTTGGCTCAAGTCGCGAATGTCCTGAGATTTAGTCCTGGGATTCATGGAAGCCTTTCGATTTTGGGGAAACGTAGAGGGTATCGCTACAATATGGTATCAGCTGCAGAAATTATAGAGGAGGAGTCTGCCCATGCCGGGTAAAAGCCTAGAGAACATGCACGTAGCGGTCTTGGCGGGCGGTCATTCCGCCGAGCGCGAGATCTCGCTCAATTCGGGAAAGAACGTTGTGGTGGCACTGAAGGAAGCCGGCTACACCTCGGTGGAGCTGCTTGATACGGCCGCTGATGACTTTATGGTAACCATGGCAACCGGCGGCTTTGACGTGGCGTTTATCGCCATGCACGGTGCCGGCGGCGAGGATGGTGCCATGCAGGGCGCCATGGAGACCCTGGGTATCCCCTACACGGCCTCGGGCGTGCTTGCTAGCGCCTGCGGTGCCGACAAAGAGGTCTCTAAGCTCCTGTACGCCAAGGCGGGCATTCCCGTTGCCCCCGGCCTTGCGCTCGAGGTGGGCGATGAAGTCGATATCGATCATATCGTCGAGGTTTGTGGCGAGCGCAGCTTTGTGAAGCCGGCCGTCAACGGTTCCAGCTATGGCATTTCCCTGGTCCATGAGCCCTCCGAGCTGCCCGCGGCAATTGCCAAGGCGTTTGAGTACGGCGACAAAGTGCTGGTCGAGAAGTGTATCGAGGGTACCGAGATCACCGTCGGCGTATACGGCGAGGATGACGTGCGC
>CAJKEF010000333.1 GCA_905198825.1 uncultured Collinsella sp.
GCGTGAGCCGATGCACGTGATGTGCCGTGGTGATCTGGTGCGCAAGCTCAAGGTGAAGCGTATTCCCGAGGTGGACGCCGAGCTCGACACGATTATGGCCATGCCTGCCGAGGCGTTGGCCGAGGAGCTTGCCCGCGACGGCGTGGCGTAAGCGTGCGATATGGCGATGCGACAAAGGGGCAATCCCTTTGTCATAATCAAAAAAGCCGAGGTCTCAGTGCGAGGCCTCGGCTTTATTTTGTCCCATGGTATGGCGGCTATGAGCGCGTCTCCATCTTGGCGTGGCACTTGGGGCAGGTGACGCGGATCTTGCCCTTGCCCTTGGGGACGGAGAGCATCTGGCCGCAGTTGGGGCACTTGAGGTATGCCGTGGTCTTGCGACCCTTCCACATCTTCTTGGCCGTGCGCTTGGCACGCTCAAAGTCTTCCTTGCTGGTGCTGGCCGCTGCGGTCCCGCCGCCCAAGCTGGCGACGAACTTGCCCAAGCCGGGAACATTGGCGGTCGTGGCGACAAAGGCCTCGTTCTCCTTGCGACGTGCATCGATATTTTTGGACAGGCCGCGCAGCACGCCAATCACGATGACGGCGATGGCGATCCAGCTGAGCCACTGGATACGAGCCATCGAACCGATCATGGCGATGATAATGCCTGCGAAGCCCATCACGATGGTGAGTTCGTCGGCGCCGTTGCGGCCCTTCATAAAGTCATTCATGCGAATTGCCTTTCGTTCGATATGCTGCACGCCTTTATACCCGATTTAGAGCAAGGGGGACAGGTTAATCTGCACCAATGTGGTGCAAACGTACCTGTCCCCAATGCCCCAATTACTTGGAGAGCTTGTCGACGACGCGTTCGATCTCGGCGAGCTTGGCGGCTTTGAGGTCTTCGTCGCCCGATTCGATTGCCGAAGTCACGCAGCCCTCGATATGCGCCTTGAGCACGTCGGCGTTAATGCGCGCAAGGAGCGCCTGTGTAGCCATGAGCTGTGTGGAAATATCGACGCAATAGCGGTCCTCATCGACCATCCGCAAGATGCCGTCGATCTGGCCGCGTGCCGTCTTGAGCATGCGGGTCACCGATTTGTGGTCTGCCATCATGGCGGGTCCTCGTTTCTGGTCGATGGGGTCGAATGCTTCTGGTAGCTGCTACGCGGCGGTCACGGACAGGGCGTGGAACTTCTCGCCGGCGCCCTCGACGGCGGCAACGAGCTGCTCAGCGGTCACGGTGTCGGCGCACTCCACCTGTACGGTCTGAGTCTCGTGATCGGCGTCGGCGTCGGTCACGCCGGCCACGTTGAGCAACGCCGTCTCGACGGTGGCGTCGCAGTGGCCGCACATAAGGCCGGAAGTCTTAATTGTGAAACGCATGGGTATTCCTCTCTGTTGTGTCGGCTTTCCCAGGCACCCGACCTTGACCTTCAAGCCGTCGCTCGCGTACCAAAGTACGCGTCGCTCCTCTTTCAGGTCAATCTCGGGCACCTGGAAAACCCGTTCTAAATGGACTTAATGGTGATCCTATTTTGCCACTTTGGGCTTAAAGGATTTTAGGCGCAGAGCGTTGCTTACGACACATACGCTAGACAGGCTCATGGCCGCAGCGCCAAACATCGGCGAGAGCTGCCATCCGGTGAGCGGGAAGAACACGCCCGCGGCGAGCGGAATGCCGATGCCGTTGTAGAACAGTGCCCAGAACAGGTCCTGCTTGATGTTGCGGATCGTGGCGCGCGAAAGCTCGATGGCCCGCGCAACATCCATGAGGTCACTGCGCATGAGCACCACATCAGCCCCTTCTTTGGCGATGTCGGCGCCGGTGCCGATAGCAAGGCCCACGTCGGCGCGCGCCAGGGCGGGGGAGTCGTTGATGCCGTCGCCCACCATGGCGACCTTGCTGCCCGCATCCTGCAGCTCGCGCACGTGGCGCTCCTTGTCGGCGGGAAGCACGTCGGCGATGACCTGCTTGCTGGTCAGTCCCACGCGGCGGGCGATGGCCTCGGCCGTCACGCGGTTGTCGCCGGTGAGCATGCGCACGTCGACGCCAAGCGAGCGCAGTGCGGCGATGGCCCCGGCGCTCGTCTCCTTGACCTCGTCAGCCACGGCAATGGTGCCGGCAAGCTCGCCGTTCTTGGCAAAGAACAGCGGCGTCTTGCCCTCGGCGGCAAATTGTTCGGCAAGACCCGCGGGCACGGTAACGCCCAGTTCGTCCATCAGGCGTACGTTGCCGGCTGCAATGGTGTTTTGCCCCTCGCGCGCCGTAACGCCTCGCCCGGGCACGGCAGCAAAGTCCT
>CAJKEF010000334.1 GCA_905198825.1 uncultured Collinsella sp.
CCGAGAAGCAGGTTCGCAACGAGCTTGAGAACTTTATGTTCGCCAACGGTGCCGACAGCCTGGCCTTCGGCTCCATCGTGGCGAGCGGTCCTAATACCGCCAACCCGCATGCCGTCCCGAGCGACCGTGTGATCGAGAAGGGCGACTTTGTCCTGATGGACTACGGTGCGGGCTACTGCGACTACCGCTCCGACATGACTCGTACCGTCGTGATGGGCGAGCCCACCCAGGAGCAGCTCGACCTGTACGCGCTCGTGCGCCGCACGCACGAGGAATGCGTCGCCGCCATCCATCCGGGCGTCGAGGGCAACGACATCTTTAAGCTCTCCAAGAAGATCATCGGCGATGCCGGCTATGGCGATTACTACAACCATGGTCTGGGCCACGGCGTGGGCATCGACATCCACGAGCTGCCCAACTTCAACCGCAGCAAGAACATCATCGAGGTCGGCTCGGTTATCACTATGGAGCCCGGCGTGTACCTGCCCGGCGTGGGCGGCGTGCGCCTGGAGGACTACGGCGTCGTCACCGAGAACGGCTACGAGCCCTTCACTAAGACCCCGCATGACCTGCACGTTATCGATTGCTAGTCTACTTCGGTAGATAGTTTGGGGCGGGGCGTTCGGATCGATTCGGACGTCCCGCGTTCTCTTTTTATGCGCTCGCTGCAGGCGCCGTCTGCAAGTGTATAATTTCCATCGTATGTAATTTGGACGCTTGTGCGTTCTGCCCGTAACAAGAAAGGTCGCTATGCCTACCATTTCTACCGCCGACTTCAAGAACGGCCTCGGTCTCCGCATTAAGGATAAGGTCTACACCATCGTCGAGTTCCAGCACGTCAAGCCGGGCAAGGGCGGTGCTTTCGTGCGCTACAAGACCCGCGACATCAAGAGCGGCCGCGTCGTCGAGAACACCTGCAACGCCGGCACCAAGTTCGAGAGCGTCATGCTCACCACCCGTGAGTTCCAGTACCTCTACAACGATGGCACCGACTACATCTTCATGGACAACGAGTCCTATGAGCAGGTTCCCGTTCCCGAGGACATGGTGGGCGAGAACGCCAAGTGGCTGCGCGAGAACGACACCTGCCAGTTGCTCTTCGCCGACGACGAGCTCATGGGCGTGACCCCGCCGATGTTCATCGAGACCACCATCGTCCAGACCGACCCGGGCTTTAAGGGCGACACCGTTCAGGGTTCCACCAAGCCGGCCACCATCGACACCGGCGCCGTCATCCAGGTCCCCATGTACCTCAACGAGGGCGAGGTCATCAAGGTTGACACCCGCGACGGCAAGTTCGTCTCCCGCGTCTAGCAACCAACTCTTCTAGGAGGACTCATGCCCCAGGAAATCAAGATTGACGGCATCGGCATTTCGCCCGATGTTCTGACCGCCATCGTCTCGCGCGCCGTGTCGGATGTCGAGGGCATCGCCTCCGTTGGCGTCAAGGACCTTGCCACCAACCTTGTCTCCATGATGCTCTCGTCCAAGGCCCCGGCTTCCGAGCCGGCGGTCGAGGCCGAGGTCGTCGGCGACAAGCTCGCACTCACCGTGCGTGTCGTGGTGTTCTTTGGCTATCCGTTCAAGAAACTCGCCGAGGCCGTTCGCGCCGCCGTGGTCGCCGCCATCGATGCCCAGGTGGGCGTCGAGGTCGAACGCGTTGACGTTTGCATCGACGGCCTCGTTTTCCCCAAGGAGTAACCTTTGAGCCTTAAGGTTTATCGCGGGCGTACTCTTGCCCGCAGTCAGGCGCTTCAGCTTCTGTTCCAGGCCGAGGCCACGGACAGCCCGCTCGAGCGCGTCCTCGAGGGCGATTTCCTGATTTCGAAGGGTCCCCTCGACCCCTATGCGTTGGAGCTTTGCCGCGGTGCCTACGAGCACATTGATCGCATCGATTGTGCCCTGCGCGCCGTCGCCAAGAACTGGGATCTTATGCGCATGCCCGGTGCCGACCGCAACCTGCTGCGTATCGCCGTTTACGAGATGCGCTTCCTCACCGACGAAGAGGTCTCGGACGCCATCGTCATCAACGAGGCTGTCGAGCTTGCCAAGGCCTATGGCACCGACCAGTCTGCGTCGTTCGTCAACGGCGTGCTGGGCAAGATCGCTCGTAGCGAGGAGCTGCCGGGTGAGGACCTGTACCAGGAGCTGCTGGCCGAAGATCGCGCTCGCGAGGAGGCACAGGCTGCCGAGGCTGCCGCAAAGGTTGCGGTTGCCCAGGCCGAGACTGGCGTGCTGTCCGAGGACGTGGACGCTGCTGAGGTCGCCGAGGCCGAGACCGG
>CAJKEF010000335.1 GCA_905198825.1 uncultured Collinsella sp.
GTGGAGCACGTTCGCCAGCTCTACGGCCCCGAGAAGGTCACCCACGTCATCACCTACTCGACCATTAAGGCCAAGCAGGCCATTAACGACGCCGCGCGCGTCCTGGACTACCCGGTCTACATGGGCCAGCGCCTGTCCAAGATGGTCTCGAGCGACCCCAAGGTCAAGCTCAAGCAGGTACTCGAAAAACAACCCGGCAAAGAGGATCTGTTTAACCCCGACTTTGCCGAGGCCTATAAAAAGGACGACGACGCCCGCCGCATCATCGATACGGCGCTCTCGATTGAGGGCCTCACCCGTGGCGAGGGTGTGCACGCGTGCGCCGTTCTGATCTGCCGCGACCCCGTCAACGAGCACGTGCCCACCAAGCTCGACACCAAGGGCGGCGTCGAGATTACCCAGTACGAGGGCCATACCGTTGCCGACATGGGCCTGCTCAAGATGGACTTCCTGGGCCTGCGCACGCTGACGGTTATCTCCAAGGCCAAGGCAAACATCAAAAAGAACTTCGGCATCGACATCAAAGAGGAAGAGATTCCCTTTGACGATCCCGAGATCTTTAAGCTCATGGGCTCCGGCCACACCGCCGGCGTCTTCCAGGTCGAGTCCGCCGGCATGACGGCCACGATCAAGAACATGAAGCCCACCGAGTACAAGCACGTCGTAGCATTGATCGCCCTGTACCGCCCGGGCCCGTTGGGCGCCGGCATGGTCTCGTCCTACATCAACCGTATGAACGGCAAGGAGCCGGCCGTCTCCTACGACGACCGTCTGGACGACATCCTGGGCGAAACCTACGGCACCATGGTCTACCAGGAGCAGGTTATGCTCATCTCCGTCGAGATGTGCGGCTTCTCCAAGGGCGAATCGGACTCGCGTATCCGTAAGCCCGTGGCTAAGAAGAAGATCAAGCTGCTCACGTCGACGGTGCTCCACTGGGAGGATGGCTCGGACGAGACCACCTACGACCACTGGATGAACGGCGCTATCAAGAACAACTACACGCGCGAGGTCGCCCAGAAGATTTGGGACGATGTTCTCGAGTTCGCATCTTACGCCTTTAACAAGTCACACTCCGCCGGCTACGCCATCCTGGTTATGCAGACGGCGTGGCTCAAGGCGCACTATCCGCACGAGTACATGGCGGCCGTTCTGACGTCCTACACGGGCAAGACCGACAAGATCGTTCACTACGTCTCGGCGTGCCGCCACGACGGCATCCCCGTGCTTTCGCCAGATGTCAACGAGTCCGGTACCGAGTTCACGGCTACCAAGGAGGGCGTGCGCTTTGGTCTGGCCGGCATCCGCGGCGTGGGCACCGGCGTGGCGCAGGCGATTATCGCCGAGCGCGAGGCGGGCGGCCCGTTTAAGACGCTGCACGACTTTGTCGAGCGCGTGGACTCGAGCCAGGCAAACCGTCGCGTGATCGAATCACTCATCAAGGCAGGCGCCTTCGACTCCACGGGGTATCCGCGTCGCCAGATGATGCACTTTGTGGATAAGAACAACCCCGAGAACATCATCGATGCCGCGGTAAAGCGCCAGAAAGATCGCGCGAGCGGCCAGACCTCGTTCTTCGATATGTTTGGCGACGTTGAGGGCTCGGGCTTCGAGGTGAGCGTGCCCGATCCGGATGGCCAGGAGTGGGACCGCCACCTTAAGCTGAGCCAGGAGAAAGAGGTTCTGGGCATCTATGTCTCGGACCACCCGCTGCGCCCGTTTGAGTATGCACTTAGCAAAGCGCGCGACTTCTCGTTCTCGCAGATCGACACCGGCTACGAGGTGCAAAACCCCACGGGCGGTACCATCAACCAGGAGATTCCCGAGGGCAAGGCGTTGTGGTGGGCCGGCATGGTCTCGAGCGTGTCCAAGCGCGTGACCAAAAACGGCGACCCCATGGGCATCGTGCAGCTCGAGGACATGGAAGGCGAGGCCACGGTCGTGGTGTTCCCCAAGACCTACAAAGAGGCCGAGGGGTACCTGTACGGCGAGGTCGATCCCGAGACCGGCGCGCAGCTGTCCGATGCGTTTGTGCGCATTAAGGGCAAGCTCGAGCGCTCGGACCGCGGCGACCAGATCATCGCGCAGGAGATTGTGCCGCTGGAGCTTAGCGAGGAGAAAAACAAGCCCAAGGTCTTTGAGGTCATGGTGCCCAACAGCCGCTTTAGCCAGGGCAATATGGCGCGCCTGGCCACGGTGCTCACCACCAACCCGGGCGGCGACCGCGTGGAGATCTTTATTGAGCAGGTGGACGGGCGCGTGCTGCGTGCCGAGGTG
>CAJKEF010000336.1 GCA_905198825.1 uncultured Collinsella sp.
AGGACCCGGCCAATCCTTGAGCGCACCGGCCCAGGCGAGCTCATCAAATACGCGCGCGCAGTCCTCTGCACCGCTCACCACATGAAAACGCAGACGCTGAGCATTAGCGCCGCAGGGAGCCAGGTGCGCCAGCTCTGCCAGCTCAAGCAAAAACTCGCGCGGTACGCGCATGGACTCGTCAAATCGACGGCATGTGCGGGCACGACGGACCAGCGCGTCAAACGATTCCAGACCGAGCTTTTCGCAACCTTGCTTTGCCATCAACTCCACGCTCGACGGCGCCGCGGGAACAGCTTCGTTCATAGAGACCCCCAATACAAGCCAATTGTTCTTAGGAAAATCTAACCTAAAACGCAGGCAATAACGAACAGAGCCGCAATGTTCTACACCTGTTGAATAGAAAAACGCAACATGGGGAACAACGAGAAAAAATCGGGACCTTTGGGTTACACTTCGCCCTCCCCGACCCATACGCCGGTGCCTTTAGGCGATACTTGTTGTAGCAACTGCGGCATACGCCGCAAAAATAACAATGACGGCAAACGCCGCGCGGAAAGGAGACCTCATGGGCATCTTTAAGAACGACGACCAGCAGTCGAATCTGTTTGGATTTGACGAGAAAAGCATGGCAGGCAAGGCAATCAAGGCCGTGCGCTGGATCTACGCCGTCACGGGCGTCATCGCGCTGCTTGCCGGCATCGCGCTGCTGTTTGCACCCGCCAAGTCCCTCGTCTTCCTGACGACCGTCCTGGGCTTCTACTTTATAATTACGGCAGCCATCAGGCTGTTCACCGCCATTTTTGAGCCGCTGCTGCCCGCCGGCTGGCGCGTGACGAGCATCATCTCCAACCTGCTCATCATTCTGGGCGGCGTCATAATCCTGCGCAATCAGGCCTTCTCGACCGCGACGCTCACCACGCTCGTGGTGGTCGTGGCCGGTTTTGGCTGGATCGTCGAAGGTGTCATGTCCATTCTGGAGTCCGAGCTTTCGTCTAACCGCGCCCTCGCCATCCTGAGCGGCGCGCTCTCCATCATCGCGGGCATGTTCGTGTTTATCTATCCGCTGTGGTCGGCCAAGATGCTCGTCATCTTTAGCGGCGCCGCGCTGCTGGTGTTTGGCGTAACGCTCATTGTCCGTGCTATTCAATTTGGCAAACTGGTGCACTAGATGCCGCGAACGCTCTTTATTGATGCAGACGCCTGCCCGGTCACGCGCGAGTCGATTGACTGCGCGCGGCGGGCGGGCGTCGCCGTTGTTATCGCCGGCAACAGCACGCAAAACCTGGAGCGGCACATTCGCCGCGACGATCCACGTGATGCCGAGCACGCGCGACGCGGATTTTGGGTCACGACGCTCGATGTGAGCGTGGGCGCCGACAGCGCCGACTTTGCCATTGTCGAACGCCTGCAGGCGGGCGACGTGGTCGTAACGCAGGACATTGGCTTGGCGAGCATGGTGCTCGGGCGCGATGCCGCCGCCATCGGTGTGCGCGGGCGCGTCTACGACAAAGCGACTATCGACATGCAGCTGTTTATTCGCCACGAGGAAAAGAAGGTGCGCCGCGCCGGCGGACGCACTCGCGGACCGGCGGCATTTACCAGCGAAGACCGCGCCCGCTTTAAACGCAACCTCACCGAGCTGCTGCGCTAACCAAGGTAGATTTTTGGGACATGCCTAAATATCTACCTTTTTGTTTTGAGCGGTGTGAGCGCTCGGAATCCATGGCTCAACAAAAAAATGGGCTTCAAAATGCCATGCGTCGCCGCATTGTGCAGACGCCGTGCATAGCTATTTTGAAGCCCGTTTTGTTAGGCCTACTTAGAGGCCGAAGGCAGATAGGACGAGGCCCCAGCCAGCGCCGATGACGTACATCATGACCAGGAACACGGCGTTTTCGCGGGCGCTGCGGTTGGTGCGGAACAGCACCAGATAACCCACGCCGGCGGAAATGAGCGTGCCGGCGAGCATCGGCGCCAGTTGCAGCGCGCCTTCCAGATACAGCTGTGTAATGACCACGCTCGCCGAGCAATTGGGAATCAGCCCGACAAGCGCCGAACCCAGGACAGCGAGTGTCTCGTTGCCGCGCAGGAACTGCTCGATCGCGGACTCGCCGAACGTCTCGAGCACGGCGACCAGAATCAGCGTCACCAGGAAAATGAATACCGATACCTGCACGGTATGCGAGATGGCGCTGCGGATAATCGACAGGACGGGCGCACCTTCGTGTGAGTGGGAGTGACCGTGGTCATGATGGTGTTCATGCTCACGGAAACTTG
>CAJKEF010000337.1 GCA_905198825.1 uncultured Collinsella sp.
CCCCAAACGGGGCGGCACGCCATCTTTTATCAGCCAACTCGCTGAAGTACGGTGACGAAGGCGCAAGGCCGGGAGGGGTTATCAAAGCCGACATCCCGCAGCCGCGAAGCGGCGAGGACGTGCCCTTAGGAAACCCCGCAGGCCCCGCGGCCGGTGGGAGCAACGCTACTTCACGACCAAGATGTCGCAGTCGGTGTTGCGCAGCAGGAACGTCGAAATTGAACCCAGGAGCGCATACTTGATCGAGGACAGGCCGCGTGCGCCGCAGAGCACCAGGTCGGGCTTGACCACGTCGAGCATCTCGTCCTTGAGCGTCTCGCGAATACGGCCGGCGCGAATCATGACCTCGACCTCGGGAATGTTGGGATTGGCCTTGGCCTCTTCGAGCTGCTTGGCGATGGAGTTCTTAAATGCCTCCTCCAGTCCGTTGACCAGATCGACCGGATAGGAACCAGCGCTCTCGAGTGCCGTGGAATCGATAACGTGGCCGATAATCAGCTTGGCGCCGTTGTTCGCGGCGACCTTGATGGCGCGTGCGAGCACAAAATCCTGCTGCTCAGTACCGTCGAGCGAAACAAATACCTTGGTATAGCCCTCGTTCATGGTTTCCTCCTTGGTCTATCGCACGGGCGCGGGGCTCGTGCGTCGGGCGGGCGCGGATGCGTGGCCGCCGGACACTTTATCTTGTTGCAGTTATACCCAAGGATTTGGGTTTGACCGCTCGCAATTCTGTGAACGGGCGAGTTTTTTGGTAAGGGTAGGCGCAGGCGCGCCGCCAACGGTTGATAATGGGACATCGCCCGCACCGTCCGCAGAACAATATCGGCGGGTGTCTAACGAGGGGGTCCCTTTGGATATCATTGAGCTTCTAAAATCTGCCTTCATGGGCCTGGTCGAGGGCATCACCGAATGGCTGCCTGTTTCGTCGACCGGTCACATGATCTTGGTGGACGAGTTCGTCAAGATGAACGTGAGCGAGACGTTCTGGAATATGTTCCTGGTCGTGATTCAGCTTGGCGCCATTTTGGCCGTCTGCGTCTTGTTCTTTTACGACCTTAACCCGTTTTCTCCCAGCAAAGGCAAGGAGGGTCGTCGCGACACCTGGGTGCTGTGGGGCAAGATTGTGCTCGGCTGCATTCCCGCCGCGGCGATCGGTCTGCCGCTTAACGACTGGATGGAGGAGCATTTCTACAATGCTCCCGTCGTGGCGCTGGCGCTCATTGTGTACGGCGTGCTGTTTATCGTGATCGAGAACTGGCGCGCGAACAAGCGCGACCAGGCTGCTCTTGCCGGTTCGTTTGGTTCGCGTGCTGTGGTGGCGGGCGGACGTCCCGCCGGTGCGCATTTTGCCGCGCCCGCTGCGACTGCCACTGCAGACGATGACGATAACCTGGACTTTGGATCCATCACTACGCTCGAGGATCTGAGCTGGAAGACCGCGCTGGGTATCGGTTGCTTCCAGGTGCTTTCGCTGATTCCGGGCACATCGCGCTCCGGCTCCACCATCATCGGCGGCCTGCTGCTGGGCTGCACGCGCTCGGTGGCGTCTAAGTTCACGTTCTTCCTGGCTATTCCCGTTATGTTTGGCGCAAGTGCGCTCAAGCTGGTCAAGTACTTTATTAAGGGCGGTACTTTCGGCACCAACGAGATCGCCATCCTGGGCGTGGGCTGCATCGTCGCCTTTGTGGTGTCGCTCATTGCCATCAAGTGGCTTATGGGCTTCGTCCGCCGTCACGACTTCAAGTGCTTCGGCGTCTATCGCATCATCCTGGGCATCGTGGTGCTCGCGTACTTCTTTGTTCTGGAGCCTATGCTCGGCCTGTAACTTGGTTGACGCTGCGCGGCGACCAGAGCGACAACTTGTCATTCAAAGGGGGTGGCATGACCAAAAGGTCTATGCCGCCCCCTTTTCATGCCAATTTGTTCGCCCTGGCCGCCGCTCGCTGCTGCTGCCATGACATCGGCGGTTTCGTGACTGTCAATTGATTCGTGCAGACTAACCTGACCCCAATGCACCAAATCCGCTGGGGCGGGTCTGACGGTGGCGCACGGAGTCGTGGTGTGATTTGCGTCGGTGTCCGCGCGGCTCGGTATACTGGTACGGCTCAAACTATGGCGCCGCCCGCAGGCGCGCCGTCCGTCAGATGAGGAGTCGCCCATGACCCAGCCCCTGCCCTGGGAAAAGAACACTGTTGCGCCCGTACCGCCCGCGCCGGACCCCGTGCCGCTCGATGCATACACCGCCCCCGCTGCGCCGGAGCCCGAGCTCGTTC
>CAJKEF010000338.1 GCA_905198825.1 uncultured Collinsella sp.
CACATCGATCGAGACAGTGGCACCCAGCAAGAGCTTAAGCGTGAGCGGAATCGTCACAGGGGAGATAACCGAGGACGTCAGGATAATGGTAAGCGCGAGCGGGCCGTTGCCGCCGAACATGCTAATCCACATAAAGGCAGTGACCGCCACGGGTACGCTGTACTCGAGCACGATGCCGCAGACAAGGTTGGGGTTGGAGCCAAAGAACAGCGATCCCATGGCATAAGCTGCTATGGGAATAAACACCGCCGAGACGAGCAGCGCCAAAATCAGGTGCAGCGGACGGCGGAACACCTCAGCTACCTGGTGGAAGGTGTTACTGAGCGCGCCTTGGAATGTCATAAAGGCGAAGAGAGCGGGAACGATGGGCTTGAGTACGCCGATCTGCTGGGGAAAGAGCACGCCGAGCGTTACGCAAATCGGAACGATGACCTGCATATGCCCTGCGAGGAACTTTCCCAGTCCAACCCATTGCTTCATAGGCTCTTGTGACTCCCTTTGCTCGTGAACCCGTTTTGAATGGATATGCTAGACGCTCGCATGCGTCCGTGCGTCAGAAACGCTCGATTATTTCGAGGGTATTACCGGCATCGTTTACCGAAACCGCGGCGCGCTGCGAGGTTCTGCGTCCGTGCCGCACGGTATAATAAATCCGTTCAACAGATCTGCCTGCCGAAGCGGGCATACACAGAGGACTCATCGCTATGAACCGTGAGAGGTATCGCGGCGACCTGCCCCTATCGGGGGTGGGTGCCTATGTCATCGCTTAAGACGACGCATCGCTGGGCGGTCGCTCAGCAAAATCCCGAGCTCGAAAAGGAGCTTTCGGCTGGTCTGGGCATTCCCGGACTGGTGGCGCGCATTATGGTCGCGCACGGCATCGGCTCCATCAAAGAGGGCCAATTGTTTTTGACGCCTTCGCTCGATCGCGACTGGGCCGACCCACTCATTATCCCAGGCATGTCGGTCGTTGCCGACCGCGTCGAGCGTGCTATTCGCAACCACGAGCACATTGCAGTCTTTGGCGATTTTGACGTTGACGGTATTACGTCGACCTGCCTGTTGACCGAGGCACTGCGCACGTTTGGCGCCGATGTCACGCCGTTTATTCCGCATCGCTTTGATGAGGGCTACGGTCTTTCGCGCGCGGCACTCGACCGCGTTAACGAGCTCGCTCGCCCCCAGCTGATCGTGACCGTCGATAACGGCATTGCCGCCAAGGAAGAGGTTTCCTATCTGGAGAGCCTGGGGATCGATTTGGTGGTCACGGACCATCACGAGCCCTCCGACCAGGTGCCGCAGGGTGTGCCCCTGACCGACCCCAAGCTCGAGGACGAGGGCCCCTCGCGCGAGCTTGCCGGTGCTGGTGTGGCGCTCAAGCTGGTGCAAGTCCTGGGTGAGCGCCTGGGCAAGCCGTCGTATTGGCGTTCGCTAATCGAGGTCGCGGCGCTGGGCACCGTGTCCGACATGATGCCGCTCACGCCCGAGAACCGCGCGCTGGTTGCCGAGGGCATCCAGCAGATGCGCGTAACCGCTCGCCCCGGCTATATCGCGCTTGCCGCGCTCGCCAAGGCGGACCTTTCGAGCATTACGGCGGATGGCCTGTCATTCTCGCTCATTCCCCGCTTAAACGCTGCCGGTCGCATGGCCGATCCCAAGCTGGCGCTCGGCTTGCTGCTTGCCCGCGATCCTATCGAGGCAAGCGCGCTGGCGGCCGAGCTCGAGGAGATCAACCGCCAGCGTCGCGAGATCGAGGCGGAGCTCACGCGCGATGCCATGGCAAAGGTCGAGGAGACTTATGACGGCGGGCGCGCAATCGTCGTGGGCGGCGAAGGTTGGCACGAGGGCGTTAAGGGCATCGTGGCGAGCCGCCTTACCAACCGATATCACGTGCCGGCGCTGCTTTTCTCTATCGAGGACGGTATAGCACGTGGCTCGGGCCGCTCGGTAGGCAAGGTTAACCTGTTCGAAGCCGTCGAGCGCTGCTCCGACCTGCTGATTCGCCGCGGCGGGCATGCCGGTGCGGTGGGCGTGACCATCGAGGCATCTAAGCTCGATGAGTTTCGTCGACGTCTTTCCGCCGTGTTGTCCGAGCTTCCCGCCGAGGACTTTGAGGACACCGACGAGGTTGCCGCCACGGTCGACCTTTCCGAATTGAATATCGAGACCATCGAGCAGATTTCCCGCCTTGAGCCGTTTGGCCAGGGTAATAAGGTGCCGCTGCTGGCTGCCGAGGGCGTGACGATGTGTGATCGCGCCGTGGTGGGTAAGA
>CAJKEF010000339.1 GCA_905198825.1 uncultured Collinsella sp.
CTTAAAACTTCCGTAAATGTGATAAATGTCACGTTTTACCTAAGGTAAAATGTGGGAAATATCACGTTTACGGAAGTTTCTTTGCGGGAGGTTCGGTCATGCAGCGAGATATCATTGCCAAGCTTAACGCTTGGAAAGCGTCAGAATATCGTAAGCCGCTTATCCTTAAGGGGGCGCGCCAGGTTGGAAAGACGTGGGCGCTTAAGGAGTTCGGCCGAACCTCGTACCTCAATTTTGTGTATCTGACGCTCGAGGAGCCGTCACCTGGGGTACAGAGCGAGTACGCTCAGTTTTTCGAAGGTACGCGCGATCCTCGACGGATCATCTCAAATCTTTCCCTGGCACTTGGACAGCCTATCGAGCCCGGCGAGACGCTGCTTATTATTGATGAGATCCAGGATTGTCCTTCTGCAGTCGGCGCCCTTAAATACTTCTGTGACGAGGCCCCCGAGTATCACGTCGCATGCGCAGGGTCTTTGTTGGGCGTTCGCTTGTCCCGTGAGACCAGCGCTTTTCCGGTGGGAAAGGTCGAGTTCATGGAGATGCGCCCCATGAGCTTTTCCGAGTTTCTGAAAGCCGAGGGCGCTGCAAACTACGACGAATACCTTGGCGGCCTGGATCAGATCGAGACAGTGCCCGATTTCTTCCATGTCCGTCTCGTCGAGCATCTTCGTCGTTATTTTGCATGCGGCGGCATGCCAGAGGCTCTTGGCCGGTGGGTGGAGACGGGCGATATCGTTCAGGTCGATAAGGTGTTGTCTGATCTCTTGGATTCCTACGAGCGCGATTTTGCCAAGCATGGTGGCCGTGCGCAGTTCGCCAAGCTTTCGCAAATATGGAACTCGATTCCAGCTCAGTTGGCGCGCGAGAACAAAAAGTTCGTTTGGGGTGCGGTGCGCGAGGGGGCTCGTGCTCGAGAATACGAGGATGCTCTGGAATGGCTTGCCGATGCTGGGCTCATCACGGCGGTTCGCCTTAATGCTGCCGGCGGTGTGCCGCTCTCGGCGTACGATGACCTCAAGGCATTTAAAGTCTACTGTCTTGATGTCGGCTTGCTGCGCCGCATGGCAAGGCTGGATGCGTCCGCTTTTGCCATCTCGGATGCGCTATTTTCGGAGTTCAAAGGTTCGTTCGCCGAGAACTATGTGCTTCAGGCATTACTTTCACAGTTAGATGCTGCTCCGCGTTATTGGACAAACGAGAAGCCGAAGCACGAAGTCGATTTTTTGATTCAAGTCGGAAACGAAATCGTTCCCGTCGAGGTCAAATCGGGAGAGGTCGTTCATTCCAAGAGCCTTAAGTACTATGCCGACAAGCATGCGGAGACGACCCCATTGAGGGTCCGCTACTCACTTAAGAACCTAAAGCTCGACGACGGGGTGCTCAACATTCCGTTGTATTTGGCTGATCGATCTGTCCCTCTTATCAAAAAGGCGCTTGATTGTGCGCATCTTGACGTTTAGATCCTGGGTGAGCTGACGGGCGGCGGCTAATTAATCGCTCCGTTACGGCCAGGGAGCTTGGGCCTTAGCGATGCTTGCTTCGCCAAGCCGTGGGTGTCATGCCGGTGTATTGTTTGAAGGCTTGGGCGAAGGCGGCCTGCTGGGGGTAGCCTAGACGCTCTGCCACCTGCGCTATCGTGAGCGAGCTATCGGCCAAAAGGTCCTGTGCTCGCTCCATACGGCGTCTGCGAATGTAAGCGCCCAGGGACTCGCCAGTTTGGGCCTTAAAGGTGGCGCATAGTTTTGAGCGGCTCGTGTAGAGCCTCTCGGCCACCTCGTTGATACCCACACGTCTGCCTTTGTCGAGCGCGCGCTCAATCATTGCCGTTGCTTCTTCGGCAATGGTTATGCTGACGCGTGTGTCCGCCGCCTGCCGCGCCTGCTTGTGGGCCGCGCGCGAACAGGCGAGCTCCGCGACCATGGTCTCCACGATGCCCTGCATATAGACGTGTCCGCCTACGGTGCGGGCGCGGTCCTCGTTAATCCGGCACAGCGTGTGGCAGATGGCAGACGTCGCTTCCTCGTGCCATGGCTCGGCAAACGCCTCAAAGATTCCCGCGAACTCGGTGGGATAGCGGTGCTCCAGTTCGTCAAAATATCCAGGCAAAAAGAGCACCGAGCGCGAGTGATAGAGCTGCCCCGCAAACAGCGGGCTTAACTCCTCGCCGCAACTATCTTGGATAAAGCTGCAAACGGCATTGTTTGGCCACGGCCCATGCAATGGTTTGAGGTTTGCGGTCGTTATACCTGCTTCGGGCATGCACATG
>CAJKEF010000340.1 GCA_905198825.1 uncultured Collinsella sp.
TCGAGCAGCGAGGGAATCTTGCCGAGTTTTTGGCGCAAGTCGAGATATTCGTTTTTCAAAAACCTGACGGAGGTGAAATCGCCGCCGTCGATGGCCTTGTAAATGCGTGCCTCAGAAATACGATCGAAGTTCACGGTCGAGCATCCGGGGATCGCCGAATCGCCCTCTTGGACGAGACGACGCAGGCGATCTTTGTTGTACGTCTTGTCACCCGAAAGCGCGATGGGCACCAAGAAGTTGCTCTGGTAATTGCCAATAAAGTCGAGCACCAGTGCGTATTCCTTACCATCATTCAGGCGCAAACCTCGTCCGAGCTGTTGAATAAAGATGATTGCGGAGTCGGTGCGTCGAAGCATGATGATCTGATTGAGCGAGGGGATGTCGACGCCTTCGTTCATGATATCGACCGAGAAGATGTACTCGAGCTCGCCGGCTTCAAGCCGGTTGATAGCGGCATCGCGGACTTCATCGGGATCTTGACCGCTAATCGCAGCCGTTCGATATCCGAGAGCGTTGAATTTGCATGACAACTCTTTTGCCTCGGCGTTTCGATTGCAGAAAATTAAGCCCCTGCGGTTGCTTTTGGTGACGCTATATTCTTCGATCTTCTCGGTGATATGACGCACGCGCTCGTCGGATGTTAGGCGTCCGAACAAGGCGGTATCTTCGACCGTTTCGTCGTCAATTTCCAGATCGTGAATGCCAAAATAATGGAAGGGGGCTAGCATCTCCTCGGCCAAAGCGTCCTGCAGCGTGATCTGGAACGCGATGACGTGATTGAAAAGGGCAAAGACGTCATAGCCGTCGGTGCGATTAGGCGTAGCGGTCATACCCAGATAAAACCGAGGCGTAAAGTGCGACATGATGGATTGGTAACCCTGGGATCCCGTTCGGTGGGCCTCGTCGATGACGATGTAGTCGAACTCATCTGGGCGGAAATCGCCCAGATGTTTGGCGACCGAAGAACACATGGCAAAAACGCAGGTAGCATTGCTTATATTCTTGCCAGTTTGATAGGTATCGAACGTATAGGTACTACCTAAGAGGCGTTCGTAGCTTGCGCGGGAGGCGTCGATAATGCGCCGGCGGTGCGCAAGAAAGAGGACGCGCCGGGGTTTAGTTGCGAGCACGTCGAACGCCGAAAGGAAGGTCTTGCCGGTGCCGGTTGCCGAGACCAGCAGGGCGCGGGTCTCGCCTTTGCGGTGGATTACGCCGAGCGCCTCAAGGGCGCGCTGCTGCATTTTATTGGGCTTGATTTCTTCGAGGTCATTCTGCGCCGGCGTTTCCGCAGATCTGAATGTCGGTTTCGATTTGGGCTTTGACGGACGTGCCGATCGATATGCGGCATAGTTCTCAATCCATTCTCGCGAAAGCGTAATGGTTGAGGTGTCGTTCCACAACGAATTGAACTCGCCCCTCAGTTCGCCGAGTAGGCGGCTGTTTTCAACGGTCTGGTACAGCACGTTCCATTCTTTATTACAGGTGAGGGCGGTCTGCGTCATGTTCGAGCTGCCGACGATGACCGTGCTGGTTTCGCCCTTATCAAAAATGTATCCCTTGGCATGCAAATTACCCTGGAATACGCGAACTTCCCTGTTGTCGTATTCCAGGAGCTTGCGAAAGACATCGGGTGAGTTGAAGTTGAGATAGGTGGACGTGAGCAGCCTGCCCTTAATGCCACGCTGCTTGAGCTCCTGGAACGTCTCGACCAGGATTTGAAGGCCGCCGTCTGCAACAAACGCTACGCAAAAGTCAAAAGAGCCGCAGGCTGAGAGCTGCTCCTTGATAACGGATAGTAGTGTTCCGCCTGTCGCTTTCGAGTTGGCGATGAGCTTGGGTGAATCGTTCTCGCGTGTAAGCGAGTCGAATTCAATATCAATCTGTCGCTGCGTAGTCATCCCGGCAAACCTTTCGAAAGACTATGTTGGCGCCAGGATAACAGATCGATCGTTCGTGTTTTGAGCGTATGACGGTATTGATTGCCGGCTTCGGTCTGAGGGGCGCGGTTTCTCCATTGATGTCCGCACGACATGTGACACTTATCCCGTCGCCCTGCTCTGTCGCGGCGGTATGCATCTGAACAGCGACCCTCTAAGGAGTTCGATATCGATGAGTGACAACACCAAGCATCTCGCAAAGAAATGCGTCAAGGACGCGGGGCCGTGCCTCGCGTTGTGCCTTGCCGGCGCAGCGGTCGCGCTGCTGGCTGTTCTGGGGCCGTTCGACGTGCTCCGAAGTGTCAGCTCTCTGCACGTTTGCATG
>CAJKEF010000341.1 GCA_905198825.1 uncultured Collinsella sp.
TGGCTCTTGCGGGAGCCTTGCTCACGGGCTGCTCCGGCAACAGCAATTCCTCGAGCGCAAATTACCGCACTCTTGACCAGATCAAGGACAGCGGCAAGATCACCATCGGCGTATTCAGTGACAAGAGCCCCTTCGGCTACGTCGATGAAAACGGCAACTACCAGGGCTACGACATCGAGCTGGCAAACCGTCTTGGCCAGGACCTTGGAGTAGATGTTGAGCTGGTGTCCACCGAAGCAGCCAACCGCGTTGAATACCTGCAGACTGGCAAGGTTGACGTTATCCTGGCAAACTTCACCGTCACCCCCGAGCGCGCTGAGGCGGTCGACTTCGCCGATCCTTACATGAACGTTGCTTTGGGCGTTGTTTCCCACAAGGACAAGGTTGTTACCGACCTCGACCAGATTGGCGACCGCACGGTAATCGTAATCTCCGGCACCACTGCCGAGACCTACCTCACCGAGCACAACAAGGACCTCAAGCTCGAGAAGTACGACACCTACGCTGCAGCTAAGACCGCATTCGAAAACAACCCCGATGCTGTTTGGGCAAATGACAACACCGAGGTTATCGCCTTCGCCAACCAGGCTGGCCCCGAATACGTTGTCGGCATTGAGCAGCTGGGCGACACCGACACCATCGCTCCTGCTGTTTCCAAGGGCAACGAAAGCCTGCTGAACTGGATCAACGAGGACCTGAAGAACCTCGGCTCCGAGAACTTCTTCCACGCAGACTATGAGAAGACCCTGCTTGATACCTACGGTGCAGCATACGAAGACACGCTGGTTGTCGAGCCTGGCCAGAACTAGTCAGCTTATTGCCAACTAGCAGGTCGGCCGTGCCGCTTGAGCTAATCGGCTCGTACCGATCCGCACTGTTAGAGCTGACCGACTCGTACCTGCCGACCAGCTAAAAGGGGGACCCACACGGGTCCCCCTTTTCTTATGCCCTGCCTCAAGCCGCCGAAGCGGGAAGGCGAATGCGCGCCATCCGTCAGGAAAGGCAGATGCTGGGTGGCCTTACACTAGGCGGGGACGGCGCGGGCGACTTCCCCGCTAGACGGGGATGCCCGAACCTGCACCACCGAACCGGAAGAAACGAAGCATCCCATCCTTCAGCGAAGGTATCTCTTCTCCGAAAGGTCAGTCGTCAGAGGATGGCAAGATTCGCGCGCCGTGCATGATTCGAGGGGCCCGTGCAGCGAAAAGTGCCCCTTCCTGGCAAGATCTTCGCGCGGTGTGTCCTCCGACGGCGATTTGCGGGGCATTTCGGATGCATGGCGCGCATATCTTGCCAAAGCCAGCTCATTTTGAATACACGGCGGCGATATATTGCCACGAAGGGCCCCCTTTCCCGTCCGAGGCCTTTTTTGGGATACACCGGGGCAAAATATTGCCATCGTCAGACACCCGGGAACGCATAACGTCAACATATCGCCACCGCCAGGCGCTTGGGAATGCATTTCGCGGGCACCTTGCCGTCGCCGAACGGCCGAGAGCGCATTGCGAGCACACGTTGCTATGCGCCGGCCTCCGGGGAATACAATTCGCGGGCATATGCCGCCATGCCCGACCGCCCGATGACGCACCGCGGCAGCATATCGTCAGCAAAGCCACCCTTCGGCTACGAAAGGGACAGCATGCTCGTTCTCACCGTACCCCGCCAGAGCCTATCCGCGAGATGCGGCGGTGCCCAACTGCGGCGGTGGGCACCGCCGCGATGAAAGAGCTGGGGCATCGGCGTGCGGCCTACTGGGGGGGGGCGCGGGAGGGGCATTGATGCGCGCCGCCTACCTGGAGCACAGGAGGGGCATTGGCGCGCGCCATCCGCTGGGTGCGAGGCGCATTGACGCACGGCCTACCTGGGGCGCGGGGGCCATCGGCTGCTGGCTCGCAACCCACCGGAGCATGGTCACGGCTCGGGCGCGTGGCCCACTAGGACGCGGGCGTGCGGCTGCAACTCAGGCGTGCATACGCACCGCCGCACCGTCCGCTCACCAGACGTACCGAGACTGCTGCAGGTATGCACTGCGTCGGGACGGAGCCGTCAGCTTCGCGCGCGCCGTCCGTTGAGCGCGGAGGCATTCGGCCACGGGCCTTCGCGGGCGCGAGGCAATGCCGTCTGCTGCAGGCGATACCGGCTTCAGGGCCAACTGCGCTGCAAGAGCACCAATGAACCCGTTCACTCCAACATTTTCCCGTTGCGGTACTGATATCGAATTTATTTGTTACGCAACAAATAGATAGTTTTAGAATCAACC
>CAJKEF010000342.1 GCA_905198825.1 uncultured Collinsella sp.
CATGACCTACCCCGACAAGACTATCTACCCCGTTGCCACCACCAACGAGCAGGACCTGTACAACCTGATGGACGTGTACCTGGACGCAGTGTTCAACCCGGCCATCTATACCAAGCCCACCATTTTTGAGCAGGAGGGCTGGCACTACGAGCTGGACCTGCCGGAGGGCGCCGAAGGCGAGGGCGAGGGCAGCTCCGAGAGCCTGCGCGAGGGCACGCTGCGCTATAACGGCGTGGTGTTCAACGAGATGAAGGGCGCGCTGTCCGACCCCATGAGTGTGCTGGACGATGCCGTCAACGCCGCGCTCTATCCCGACACCGCCTATGCACACGAGAGCGGCGGCGACCCGCGCGCGATTCCCGCGCTCACCTACGAGCAGTTCCTGGACACGCACGCGCGCCACTACAACCCCTCCAACTCCTACATCACGCTCTACGGCGACTTGGACGTGGACCGCGCGCTGACCTTTTTGGACGAGCGCTATCTGTCGCAGCCGAGCGCCGCGAGCCGCCGCATGGACGCAGCCGTTGCCGCCGGCGAGGACCCGTCCACGCTGGCGCCCAATCCGCTGGGCGCGCAGGCGCCCGTGACCTGCGAGTATAAGCGCGTCGAGATGGCCACCACGCCCGAAAACGCCCTGGTGGGCCTGGGCCTTGTGCTGGGCAGCGCGCTCGACCGCAAGCGCACGATCGCCGCGGACATCCTGTTCGAGGCGCTGCTGGGCTCCAACGAAGCGCCGGTTAAGAAGGCCATTCTGGCCGCCGGTCTGGGCGGCAACGTGGTGAGCTATACCGCGGCCGAGAGCCTGCAGCCCTACGAGCTCATCATGCTGCAAAATGCGCAGCCCGGCGTGGCGTGCGAGCTGCGTCACGTGTTCCAGGACGCCTGCCGCAACCTGTGCGAGCAGGGCGTTCCGCGCGAGCGCCTGGAAGCTATCATCAGCAGCAACGAGTACGATCTGCGCCAGCGCGACTACGGTATCGCCGACGGCGTGGCCATTGCGTGCGACGCGCTGAGCACCTGGCTCTACGATGACGACGCCGCGACGCTGGCACTCAAGTACGGCCCGGTGTACGAGGAGCTTCGTGACGAGCTGGACGGCAGCTACTTTGAGGACCTGCTGCGCGAGCTGGTGCTGCAGAACGACCACATGGCGCTGGTCGAGCTGGTGCCGGTGGACGCCGCCGAGGGTTCGGAGAGCGCCGAAGCCGCCGAGCTGGCAGCCAAGCGCGATGCCATGACCGATGCCGAGCTGGCCGATGTGGTCGAGCGCACGGCCGCGCTGCGTGCCGCGCAGGAGGCAGAAGACACGCCCGAGGCCAAGGCCACGCTGCCGCGCCTGCGCGTGTCCGACATTGGCGAGGCGCGCCCCGAGCCGCCGCTGGTCGTGGACACCACTGCTCCCATCCCCTGCCTGCGCCACGGCATCCCCACCAACCGCCTGGCCTACGCCATGCAGTATTTCGACCTGAGCTGCGTCGCGTTTGAGGACCTGCCCTATGTGACGCTGCTCTGCCGCCTGCTCAAACAGCTGCCCACGAGCGAGCACTCGGCCGAGGAGCTCGACAACTTGCTCGCCGGCAAACTGGGCTTTTTGAGCTTTACGACCGAGGTCATGACCCAGCCCGACGTGGACGGCGTGCGCCCCTACCTGCTGGTGAGCGCCGGCGCCCTGTCCGAGAAGATCGATGCGCTGGCAAGCCTGCCGCGCGAGGTGTGGTCGAGCACGCTTTTGCTCGATGCCGACGCCGACCGCGTGCGCGACGTGCTCACGCAGATTCGCATTGGGCTTGAGCAGGGCTTTATCAACAACGGTCACTCGGCGGCGCTCGGTCGCGCGATGAGCTACAGCTCGCCTTCGGCCGTGGTGCGCGAGCAGCTTTCGGGCGTGGACTTCTACCTGTTCCTGCGCGACCTGCTCGAGCACTTTGACGAGCGACTGGACGACCTGCGCGCCAAGCTTGCCGAGCTGGCAGGCCGCATCTTTGTGGCCGATGGCTGCATGGCGAGCTTTACCGGCAGTGATGAGGACTTTGACGCGTACTGGGCCGCCGCGGGCGACCTGGGGCTGGGCGCTGGCGACAGTACCGATGCCGGCCGCAACGCGCTCGTGGTGCCGTCGCCGTGCGACCGCCACGAGGCCTTTGTCATCCCCAGCGACATCTGCTTTGCGGCAAGCGCGTGCGACCCGCGTCGCTTAGGGCTCGACGTGACGGGCGCCTGGGCGGTTGCCGCCAACGCGCTCTCCTACGACTACCT
>CAJKEF010000343.1 GCA_905198825.1 uncultured Collinsella sp.
TGGCCAAGCGCTCGATGCCTTCGGGGATGACGAGCACGTCGTCGTCCATGACCCAGAACCACTGGGCGCCCAGGTCGTAGGCGCATTTAGTGCCGGCGGAGAAGCCGCCCGCACCGCCACCGTTTTCGAGCTGCGGGGCGTAGATGACGCGGTCGGTGCCGCCCTTCGCGTCGGGCTGTTCGATGTCGGTGCCCCACAGGTTGGCCAGGCGCTCGTTGAATGCGGTGCACATGGCCTCGGTCTCGCGCGAATTCTCGTTATCGACAATCACGATGCGCCAGGGCGTTGCCGTGAGCTCGATCATGGAGTCGAACAAGTTGGCCAGGAGTTCCTGGCGCTTGTACGTAACGACGACAATGGCGAGCTTATCGATGGGAGCGGGAAGGGTTGAAGGCATGGGGCAATATATCCTTTCACGCGCGGCGGGCGAGTGCTGCGCGGAAGCTATCGAATACGTCCTTGAGACTGTCCTATTGTAAAGGCTCGGCGCACCTTGACGGCAAGCTTTGAATAAAACGCAGGAACCTGCCACGGCTGTAGCGGCTTTAGGGTCTGACGGCAGCGTGTCTATTGCCGCTTGGGCTTTCGAGCGATAAGGCTTCTAGCTGCGTCGATGGTGAGAAGCGTCAGGGCAAAGACGATGCTAATGACGATACCCGTGACGATACATATAGCTGCCGGGCTGTTTTGGCTGATCAGTATGTTTGCGAGCAACGTATTGAAGACGGGACGCCACAGGCTACTGGTGAGCGACTGCATCACATAGAAACCAAGCGTGGCGGTCGATAAGGTGACGATGACACCTGCGGTCCGTGGATTGCCTGAGGCACTGCGCCGGGTCGCCGCAAAGAGCGAGGAGGCGGCAGCGAGAGCAAACGAGATCAGCGAGGTCGATTTGTAGGAGAGGGTTGCCATCGCCGTGAGGTTGCCGGTGAAGGAGAGTGCTCCTTCCAGGATGGTGGCGAGCACCAAAACCGCTGCGAGCGACCGCGTGCCTAAGGCGCCCGCCCTGTCCGAATCCATGGCGTCGGTTATGTCGCGGAGCAGCCCGCCGATCAAAAATGCGATAACGTACGTGGCGGCGCTCATGAGCTTTTGGAGCCAAGAAAACTCGCCGGCGCTTGTCGCACTCATAGCGGCTAAATACCCGTTAACAACAAATGCAAGGATGCCAACGGCGATGACCGTCGTCTTGTAGGTTTTCTGGGGGAGTCGACTCTTAGCCAGTCCAAACCATGGCGCCATGAAGACCGTGGCGGCATAGACCCAGATAAACTCAAGGCCTAGCGTGTACCAGTAGTGCGTATTGAGGGTAACATCGGGAATGGGTGAGACGACCGTGGACCACGCGAGCGCCACGAGGCAATAAAACGCAGTGGGCATAATGACCTTGCCAAGGCGCTGCGCCGTCCGTTGCATTTGCGACTTCCACGTTGCTCCACCGTCCCAAGCACGCGCGGCCGAAGCGATGAGAAAATAGCCCGAGATCATAAAGAAGACCTCGTTGGCCCAGCAGCCAAGCAAGTTAATAAAACTGAGTACGCCGGAATAGGGGAACATCGCAAGTGGGGCATATTCCACGGCGTCGACGCAGACGGCTTGGAAGGTCCACTGAAAGGTGTGGAACACCGCGATGCCGGCGACCGCGACCAAACGCAGCGCTTCGATGGGTATGTTGCGTGCGGCTTTGGGCTGCATGACGTCCTTTCTTGTCGGTTTGCCTCTGCGAGCTCCATAGATTATATAAACGCCCGCTGGCGCGCTGACCCTTTGATACCATGAAACGACAGGTATTTCCTAAGGAGCACATTTGTCTACTAACGCCTCTGGCAGCCCTGTTCTGTCGCTGCTTATTCCCATTTACAATGTTCAGCGCTACCTGCGCGAGTGCCTCGATTCCGCCCTGGCGCAGACGCTCAAGGATATTGAGATCATCTGCATTAACGACGGGTCGACCGACAACTCGCCGGCGATTATCCGCGAGTATATGGAGCGCGATGGGCGCGTCAAGATGATCGACAAGGCCAACAGCGGCTACGGCGACTCGATGAACCGCGGCCTGGAGATGGCGCGTGGCAAGTACGTTGGCATCTTGGAGTCCGATGACTTTATGGCGCCCGACGCACTCGAAATGCTTGTCTCGGCCGCCGATAGCAATAATGCCGACTTTGCGAAGGCGAACTTTGATTTCTACTGGTCTAAGCCCGAGGAGCGCCGTTCGCTGCACGAGATGTT
>CAJKEF010000344.1 GCA_905198825.1 uncultured Collinsella sp.
GGTCGCGTACCAAAGTACGCTTCCCTCCTCTTTCACGTCACCTTGCTCGCTTAGGGGCGTTTTCGCTGACTTATGCTCAACCTGCGGGGTTTCCAAGGTAGTCATTGGGGACGTTCTTAAATGACTGGGTTGGGTAAAATACTTTTCGAGTTTATTTAATCTGCTTTGTTGGATATTAAGCTGCTTACCTGCTTAAAGTAATTGTCGGCATGTAGCCGCTATTGAAAATATTGCTCGAGAAATCGTCCAAGAAGTCGTGGGGCGATTTTTGACGCGTTGCGCGTCAAGTGATGTGGCAAGCGTTTGGTTAGATATTGGTTAGTTTTGGGGCAACCTTGCCAAAAGCTTGACGAATGCAAATCTGGACGTCGGCGAATGAACACTTTGAGCGAGCCCGGTGCAAAATTCTGGGCTGATTCTCGATAATTGCCTTGAATCGTCCCTTGCCAAGCGCTGGCCTCGCGTACAATCTGCTCCGACATTCGCGCGCCGCCCGGCGCTTAAGAGGGGAGGGCCCCATGGCAAACGAGATTTGGACCATCAAGCGTTGTCTCGAGTGGACCAAGGAGTACCTGGCCGAGCGCGGCGAGGAACACCCCCGACTTTCTGCCGAGTGGCTGCTCTGCGCTGCCACGGGTCTGGCGCGCATCGACTTATATATGCGTATGGACGAGACGCTCGATGCGGCGCAGCTCGAGACCATGCACGCGGCGGTCGTCCGCCGCGCCAAGTGCGAGCCGCTGCAGTACATCACCGGCAGCACGCAGTTCCGCATGATCGACGTCGCGTGCGCCCCCGGCGTACTCATTCCGCGTCCCGAGACCGAGATGCTCGTCGAGGAAGTCCTCAATTATCTGGATGCCGAGGTGCTGAGCCCCGAGGCTGCTGCCCGTCAGCGTGTTGAGCTGCCTTGGAACGATGAGGTCGAGGAGGCACGCAAGGCCGAGGCCGCGCTGGCAGACGAACGGGCGACCGCCGAGCGCCGTGCCGCTAACCTGACGGCTGCCGATGGGGCGGCGCTAGGCGGCGACGTACTGGGCAGCCGTGCCTATGCCGAGGAACTGGCCGACCGCGAGGCCGAGGAAGCCGCCGCGCAGGCAGCAGAAGCCGAAGCCGCGGAAGCCGCCGAGCCCGAGCTCGACGAATACGGCATCACCATCGAGGGTGCCGACCAGGAGACGGCTTCGGCTCAGGATGCCGCTGCGCCTGCCCCAGCCGAGCCCTGCACTGCCCGCGTTCTCGAGGTCGGCTGCGGCACGGGCTGCATTTCGCTCTCCCTTGCCTGGGAACGCCGCGGCCACGTTACCTGCACCGCCACCGATATCGAGCCGCGCGCCATCGATCTGGCCACCAAAAACCGCGACGCCCTCGGCCTCACGGCAGATGAGGTTGCCTTTAGCCTCACCAACCTGGTGAGTTCCATTCCCCGCGAAGAGTGGGGCACCTTTGATGTGCTCGTCTCCAACCCACCTTACATCCCGACCGGCGTCATGCGCTCGCTGCCGCACGAGGTCAAGGACTTCGAGCCCGATTTAGCGCTCGAGGGCGGCGCCGACGGCCTCGATATCTTCCGCCGCCTGCTCAACGCGGCGCCCTACATGCTGCGTGCCGGCGGCCTGTTTGCCTGCGAGCTCTACGAGGGTGCCCTCGACGCCGCGGCCGAGCTCTGTCGCCAGGCAGGCCTTTCGGACGTGCGTATCGTCCACGACCTCACCGATCGTCCCCGCATCGTTCGAGCCATCGTCACCGAGCCCAAACAGCGTATTTAAGCTGAATAAATAGACATTTGCGCAAGTTTGTCCTTGCAATATACCGTAAAACTTCTACTATAGAAGGAGAAAGGTATGTCAAATCAGCTGCATCGGTACCGTATCGTGCTTGATTACATTGAACCTTGGCTTGATGAGCAGGATGAAGCTACGCTGAAGCAGATTTATGCAGACCTTTTGGTGCTCGAGAAGGAAGGTCCCAGCCTTGGTCGTCCGCTGGTTGACCGCGTAAAGGGCTCGAAGCTTCATCATTTAAAGGAGCTGAGAGTGACGTCGTGTGGTGGGCAGGTGATTCGCATCCTCTTCGCCTTTGACCCCAAGCGCCAGGCGGTATTGCTATTGGCGGGTGATAAGTCGCGAGCGGGATCGTCAAGGGCAAAATGGAACGGTTGGTATGCGATCAACATTCCAAGGGCCGAGCAAATATACCGTCGCCACGTAAGGAG
>CAJKEF010000345.1 GCA_905198825.1 uncultured Collinsella sp.
GAAGCGAGCTCCATGCTCTCGTCCGGGGTGTGGACATCGGAGAGCGTCGGGCCCACGGCGATGGCGTCCAGGCCGTGCAGGGCCTCGGCAAACAGGCCGCACTCAAGGCCGGCGTGAATGGACTCGATGCGCAGCTCGGAGCCAAAGAGCTCGCGATAGCTCTCGACGAAGACGTCGCGGACCGGCGAATGCTCGGCATAGCTCCAGCCGGGATACTCGAACTCAAACTTGGCGTCGAAGCCCAGGACATCGGCCAGCGTCTGCAGGCGGTCCTTGAACTCGTTCTGCAGCGAGGTGATCGAGGAGCGCGGGGACAGCATGATCTTGACCTCGTCGTCAGAGGTGGCAACCACACCGATGTTGGAGGAAACCTCGACGGAGCCGTCGGTGGCGACGTTGCGGCGAATCACGCCGTTAGGGGCAAGACGCAGGGCGCGGATGAGGGCAAGCGCGGACTTCTGGTCCATGGCCTCGACCTCGGCGTCGTCGGCAATCTCGACGGTGCAGGTAAAGCCGGGGTCGAAGACCTCGAGCTCGGCAGTGACGTCGGCGATGATGCCCTTTGCAATCTGGGCCGCGGCCTCGGCGGCAGCGTGGTCGGCGTAGACCAGAACAGCCTTGCACTCACGGTTGATGGCGTTGTCCTTGGTGCCGCCGTTAAAGCTAACGATGGCGGGCTCGCCGGCAACCATCAGGCGGTCGATGATGCGGGCCATGATGAGGTTGCCATTGCCGCGCTCCAGGTGGATATCGCTGCCGGAGTGACCGCCCAGCAGGCCGGAGATGTCGAGCGTGAGGGTGCTACCGGTCTTGTGCTCGCGCACGATGGGGCAGGTGTAGGTAACGACGACGCCGCCGGCGCAGCTGACGGTGGCAACGCCCTCTTCCTCGGAGTCAAGGTTAATCATGGTGCGGGCGCTAATCTGGGACTTGTCGAGCGTTTCGGCGCCGACCAGGCCAGTCTCCTCGTCGGTGGTGAATACGCACTCGAGGGCGGGGTGGGCAATCGAATCGTCGTTGAGCACGGTAAGCATAAGCGCGACAGCAATGCCGTTGTCGGCGCCCAGGGTGGTGCCGTTAGCGGTGAGGACGCCGTCCTTGACGACCAGATCGATACCATCGGTCGTAAAGTCGTGCTCAACGGAGCCCAGCTTGTCGCACACCATATCGATATGGCCCTGCAGCATCACGGTCGGGGCATTCTCGGCACCGGCAGATGCGGGCTTGCGAATGATGACGTTGTAGACCTCGTCCTGGTACACATCGAGGCCGCGCTCCTTGGCAAACGCGACCAGGAAATCGCTGATGCCCTTCTCGTTGCCAGACCCACGGGGGATCGCGCTGACCTCCTCAAAGAAATGGAACAGCTGGGCGGGCTCGTAGCCGGTAATCTTGTAGTCCATGGTGCCTCCTTGGCGCAACTGGTTAGACAGTAAGACATGCGACTTGTATATTCCCAGACTTTGCGTGCATAAACCAGTCGAAAACGCCGAGCGCCCTCGCATCATCGGCTAACGGTGGACCGTATAGCGTAACGGTCACAACTTCCGCAGCTCTACAAATCGAGGCGCCCTTTCCGGAGCGCCTCGATTGCGCGTATCAAATTGTCGCCACGCCCTACAGCGCGCCGGAACCGGCTTGCATCATGCCGCCGGGGCCCGAGGTCACGCCGCCGCTCACGGGCGCGGCGTTGCCGGTGTGCGGTGCCGCCGGGGCGGTATCGCCACCGAGCGTGCCCGCCGGACGCGGTGCCGGGATCTCGCCCGTGCCGTGGCTAAAGACAAACTTGCCATCGGCTACGTCGCACAGGACGGTATCGCCCTCGCCCCACTCGCCGGCCAGCAGCTCCTCGGACAGCGGATCCTCGATGAGCTTTTGGATGGCACGACGCAGAGGACGCGCGCCGTTGGTGAGGTCGGTACCCTCCGCCACAATCTTGTCGTAGGCCGCATCGGTAAGCTTGATGTTCATGCCGTTTGCGATCAGGCGCTGGCGCAGATCGTCCACCAGCAGGTGCGCAATCTTAGTCAGGTTCTCGCCCGAGAGCTTCTGGAACACCACAATATCGTCGATACGGTTGAGCAGCTCGGGGCGGAACAGGCGCTTGAGCTCGCCCATCGCACGACCCTTGATCTCGCTCGACGTGAGACCCTGCTCACCGGTGGTGCCAAAGCCCACGCTCGCATCCTGCGCGATCTCGCGGGCGCCCACGTT
>CAJKEF010000346.1 GCA_905198825.1 uncultured Collinsella sp.
GCTGCGAGCCTGCCGTTTGAGCCAATCTGCCGTTCAATTTCAAAGGCGCGACCAGAAGGTCAGCGCCTTTTCATTTCACGGCACCTTGGCTCAAACGGCAGGCTCTCGCTAACTTTTGCTCAACCTGTGGGGTCTTCAAATTGTTAGAGCGTTGCTAAGTAATTCTTTGCGTCTTCTACGCTCATTGCTGCGACAGGCGCGTGTGAACAGAGTTTGACATCGTTGGTGACCAGTAAATCTGCTTGGGAGCGCATCGCTGCCGCAATGATTAAATCGTCTTCGTAATCGCTATGGAGATTACGCTGCTTGCTCGCCATCCATATGTCACTCAGGTCGCAGGGTACCGGCGTGGCAAGTTGCGACAACACGTCGAGGCAATCCCATGCAAGTGATGTCGCCGCCACGGCGGCATCTTGGGATAGTGAGCCATGCTCGCGCCGATACCATGCCTTATGTTCGCTTGAAATCAAATAGAACAGATCTTTGGACGATGTCGCCGCATACAGCAAATCCACCTGCGCCGTGCATGCATCGCGTAAAAACTCAATCGCCACCGAACGACCACGTCGTGAGGGAATGAAGTAATCGAGCCACACGTTGGTGTCAACCAAGATACGCCTTGGAGCCTCACTCATAGAGCCAGCTCATCTCCTCGCCATAGCGATCCGCATAGGCATTCCGTTTGAGCTCTTCGTCGTCCAATGGCTGAGCCTTGACCATATCGATTCCCGACTCACGGCAAGCGGCAGCGAACAGCTTCGACCCCTGATCCATGAGCTCGAGCTTACGTTTGGCGGCCTTTTCGCGCTCGCGCTGTTCCGCCCGGGCACGACTGGGCAGCAGGATATCCTCGAGCGCACCGGGGCGATCGGCCAGCGACGCTGCAAGCTGCCAGAGCGCTCGCACCGCTTGGCTCGGCGTCATACCGGCCCTGGAGAGAGCGGCGTCCCCACTCCTTTTAAGATCGGCATCGAGACGTACGTTGATCTGAGCGGCTGTTGTGGTCATGACCCCTCCTTGATACTTTAAAATTATCATAAAACTCTATGATAGATACGTAAAGCATGTATAGCATTTATTAGCATTAGCCGTACTCTGTACACAAAAAGCCGCCGAGGTGCACTGCACCTCGGCGGCCACGTACCACCGATCTAGTTCGGTTTCACCTTTGGCATTTTCCCAGATAAAACCTGCCAAAATAAACCTGTCCCTTTTTGGTCGATTTTAGAGCTCCACGCTTTCGGCGCCGTTGATGGTTAGGTCGCGCTCGTAGAAGGCGGTGAGGGCGCGGATGGCGTACATCACGTCGCGTACGCCGCCGGTCTCGTAGCTTGAGTGCATGGCCAGCTGCGGCAGGCCCACGTCCACGGCATGCATGCTCGCCTGCATATTGGACAGGTTGCCGAGTGTGGAGCCTCCGGCCATATCGCTCTTGTTGGCGAAGGCCTGTGTGGGTACGTCGGCGTCATCACAGATGGCCTGGAACACCGCGCGGCTAAAGGCATCGGTGCAGTAGTGCTGGTTGGCGGCTTCCTTAATGACAATGCCGCCGTTGAGCACAACCTGATTGCGAGCATCGCACTTCTCGGCGTGGTTGGGGTGCACGGCATGCGCGTTGTCGCAGCTCACAAGCATCGAGGCGGCAAGTGCGCGATGGTACGACTCGTCGTCAAAGCCCAGCGATCCGTTGATGCGGCGCAGCGCGTCGGCCAAGAACGTCGACATGGCGCCCTGCTTGGTCTCGGAGCCAACCTCCTCGTTATCAAAGCAGCAAAAGACCGAGATGTCATGCGCATTCTCGGCACCCAAAAATGCCTGCAGCGAGGTGTAGGCGCAGGCCAGGTCGTCGAGCTTGGGCGTCGAGATAAACTCGTCAGCCCAGCCCCAAATGCGCGCATCCTGACGATTGACCAGGAACAGATCGCGACCTAGGATCTGCTCGGGTTCAACGTCCAGTTCGTCAGCGATCAGTGCGTCAAAATCTCCCTGTTTAAGCTCGCCGGCGCTGATGAGCGGGCACAGGTCGACGGCTCGGTTGGGAGCAAAGCCCTCGTTAACGCCGCGGTTCATGTGGATGGCAAGGCTCGGGATAATAGCGACCTCGCGCTCGGTGGCAAGCAGGCGGCTCTCAATACGGTCGCCCTCGCGCACCAGCACACGTCCGGCCAGCGCCAGCGGGCGGACGTGTGCTGGTGAGCGA
>CAJKEF010000347.1 GCA_905198825.1 uncultured Collinsella sp.
TTGCCCGCGCCAACGGCTGCAAACAGGTCCTCGAGCTGCTTGAAGTTAAACTGCTCCGCCACGGCGTTGAGCGCACGCGTGGATCGTGGCGTAGAGATGCCATACCCGCGCTTGCGCAAGTCCTTGGCCAGTATATCGCGGCCGGCGGCAGCGTCGTCGTCCTTGGTCGCGGCGGCGAAATAACGGCGAATCTTTGACTTGGCCGAAGGTGTCTTGACGATCTTGAGCCAATCGCGCGACGGCTTAGAGCTCTTGTTAGTCAGAATCTCGACACGGTCACCCGTCTTGATCTCGTGCGTGAGCGGCGCCACCGCACCGTTGATCTTGGCGCCGACACAGTGGTTACCGACCTCGGTATGAACGGCGTAGGCAAAGTCGAGCGGTGTAGAGCCGGCACGAAGCGCCATGACCTCGCCCTTGGGCGTAAAGACAAAAATTTCCTGGTCGAACAAGTCGACCTTCAGCGAATGCAGGTATTCCTTGGCATCGGTGATCTCGTCAGACGCCGCCCAGTCGAGTGAGTGCTTGAGCCAGTTGATCTGGTCGTCCAGACGCTGCGCATCGTTAGTCTTGGAGGCAGACGATCCGCCCGACTTCTTATACAGCCAGTGGGCAGCGATGCCGTACTCGGCCTGCTCGTGCATTTCGTAGGTTCGAATCTGAATCTCGAGCGGACGGGCCGTGGGGCCGATAACCGTCGTGTGAAGCGATTGGTAGTTATTGACCTTGGGCATGGCGATATAGTCTTTAAAACGACCGGGCATGGGATGCCACAGGGTATGCACGGCACCAAGCGTGGAATAGCAATCGCGCACCGAATGAGTGATGACGCGCAGCGCCACCAGGTCGTAAATCTCGGAGAACTCCTTGCCCTTGCGCTTCATCTTTTGGTAGATGGACCAATAGTGCTTGGAGCGGCCGTTGATCTGGAAGTCCTCCAGACCAATGCGGTTGAGCTCATCGGTAAGCGTCTTGATGGTCTCAGCAAGGTAGCGCTCGCGGACCTCGCGCGACTCAGCCACCATGCGCGCGATGCGCTGGTAGGCATCGGGCTCCAGGTAGAAGAAGGACAGGTCCTCGAGCTCCCACTTAATAGAGCTCATGCCCAGGCGGTCGGCCAAGGGCGCGTACACGTCCATGGTCTCGCGGGCCTTAAACAGGCGACGATCCTCGCGCAGGGCTGCCAGCGTACGCATGTTGTGCAGACGGTCGGCAAGTTTAACGATGATGACGCGAATGTCCTTGGACATGGCGAGGAACATCTTGCGCAGCGTAAGCGCCTGCTTCTCGTCCATGCTGTCGACTTCAATGTTGGTGAGCTTGGTCACGCCATCGACGAGCTCGGCCACCGTATCGCCAAACAGACCGGAAACATCGGCGAGCGAGGTCTCAGTATCCTCGACGGTATCGTGCAGCAGCGCGGCGCACACCACATCGCAGTCCATCTTGAGATCGGCCAAAATGATGGCAACCTCGACGGGATGGTTAATGTACATCTCACCCGAGCGCCGCTTTTGGTTGCAGTGCTTCTCGGCAGCAAAGCAATAGGCCTGCTCCACCTTGGAGAAGTCGTCCTCATTCATATATTTGAGGCACAGGCGCTCCAGCTTGTCGTAGCTGTCCGCCATAATCTCGGGCGGCAGCTCATCGGCATGCTTATAGTGCTCCATCTCCGAAAACGGCTGGAGGGTGGAATCATGGGCGGTACGGGCTGCGGCATCCATCGAGGTCCCCTTCCCCTAGGCCCGCGGTACGATCGGGCGGTTAACTTTGGCTAGCATATCAGAAGCGCACGAATCGAGCGCCCAACTCCGGAAAGCCGAGAACTCCATGCGCGAGCGCAAGCCCTCCAAATAGCGAATTGACCTGCTTAATTGCACGCGACCGGGGTTTTCCGCCATCGCGATGCGACGCGTATCGTCAAACCCCGAAACGCGGCAGAAACCGAGTTCTTCGAAGATTCCCAGGCCGCTTTCCACTGAGCGCTCGTCGACCGGCGTGCGGGCATCGATGGCAAGACACATCTGCGCAATGTCGATATCGCTCGCGCAGAATGAATCGTTCCCCGTCTTGCCACGGTTGGAGCGCCACATGGTCTGCAGTGCTCGATAGAGCGTGACAAGCTCATCGCGCTCGGGCGCGTAACAATCGAGCAGGCGCTCATTAATACGAGCGTCACGCGACGAATAGAGC
>CAJKEF010000348.1 GCA_905198825.1 uncultured Collinsella sp.
AGGCCGGCATCACGGTCTATGCAGGCGCCCAGGGCAGCTGCGACGCCTGCGTCGAGGCACTCATTGCCGGCACGCTCGCACAGACCGGCGAGGCCACGTGCGGCTGCCACGGCCATGACCACGAGCACACCCATGAGCACGGCGAATCCTGCGGTTGCCACGGCCATCACGAGAACGAGGGCCACGAGGGCTGTGGCTGCCACTAGCGGCAAATGCTCTGGCGCCAAGACGTGCCATTCGCGCAACAAACCACACAACGGCGAAGGCCGCCTGGAGTACCATCCAGGCGGCCTTCGCCATACACGACTCAACCAGTCGTTACTTCTTATTGCGCATCTGCGCTTCCATCTGGCGCAGCAGATCCATATCAGACTTGGGGCCGCCCGTTCCCAAGCCGCCCAGGCCGCCCAGCCCCATGGCATCCAGGCCGGGAATATTGGGCATGCGCATCTTTTTGCCCTTCTTACCCTTTTTGCCCTTCTTGCCGCCGGCTTGCGCCTGATTGGCCATCGTGCGCATGCGGCCCATCATCTTGTTCATCTCGCCCCACTGCTTCATAAGGCTATTGACCTCAGTGGGGGTCACGCCGGCGCCCTTGGCGATGCGGGCGCGGCGCTGGCCGTTGATGATGGAGGGACGCAGGCGCTCCTCCTTGGTCATCGACATGATGATGGCCTCGTTCTTGTCGAAGATGCCCTCGTCCAGGTTGCCGCCCATCTGGTTGAGCGCGCGCTGGCCACCGGGAAGCATGCCCAAGATGCCCTTCATGCCGCCCATCTTCTTGACGGCCTTCATCTGGTCGAGCATGTCGTTCATGGTGAAGCCCTCGCGCAGCATGCGCTCGGCGGCCTCGAGCTGCTCGGCATCGGCCGCCTCCTGGGCCTTCTCGATAATGCCGACAACGTCGCCCATGCCAAGAATGCGCTTGGCCATACGATCAGGATAGAACGGCTCCAGCGAATCGGGTTTCTCGCCCATGCTCACGAACTTGATGGGCTTGCCGGTCACCTGGCGCACGGAAAGCGCGCCGCCGCCACGGGCATCTCCGTCGAGTTTGGAGATGATCACACCGTCAAAGTCGGTGCGCTCGGCAAAGGTCGAGACGACGTTGACGATATCCTGGCCGGTCATGGCATCGACGACCATCAGCACCTGATCGGGCTTGACGGCCTTCTTGATGTCCACGGCCTCCTGCATCATCTGCTCGTCGATCTGCAAACGACCGGCGGTATCGACGATGACCACGTCACGCAGGTGGTCGACGGCCTCCTGAATGGCGCCCCTGGCGATATCGACCGGGTGCTCGCCATCGCCACGGAAGACCGGTACGCCAATCTCTCCGCCGAGCGTGGCCAGCTGGTCGGCAGCAGCGGGACGGTAGACGTCGCACGCAGCGAGCAGCGGTGAGCGGCCCTGCTTCTTGAGCAGGTAGGCCAGCTTTACGGCCGCCGTGGTCTTACCGGAGCCCTGCAGGCCCACGAGCATGATGACATTGGGAATGCGGTTGCTAAAGACGAGCTTGCTCTCGGTGGAGCCGAGCATCTCGGTGAGCTCGTCGAGCACGATCTTGACGACGTTTTGCGCCGGCGACAGCGACTCCATGACCTCGGCGGTCATGCAGCGCTCCTTGGTCTTGGCGACGAACTCCTTGACGACCTTGAAGTTGACGTCGGCCTCGAGCAGCGCCATGCGAATGTCGCGCATGGCCGAGGTAATATCGGCCTCGGTCAGCTTACCCTTGCCGCGCAGGCGGTCAAATGTGTCGTTGAGGCGATCGCTCAGGGAATCAAACACTGGTTACTCCTTAGTTGGACTCGCCCACCAGGGCGCGGCAGAAATCTTTGGCATTGAACTCCTGCAGGTCATCGACCTGCTCGCCCACGCCCACGCGCAGGATCGGGAGCTTGAGCTTCTCGGCCACGGCCATGGCGATACCGCCCTTAGCCGTGCCGTCGAGCTTAGTCATGATAATACCGTCCAAGCCCAGTGCCTCGTTAAACTCGAGCGCCTGGTTCAGACCGTTCTGGCCGGTGGCGGCATCGATCACGAGCACGACCGAGACGGGCATGGGGCCGGCGGCCATATTGGCGGCGCGCTTACGCGTCACGTTGACCACCTTGGCAAGCTCGCGCATGAGCTCGGGGCTCGTGTGCAGACGGCCGGCGGTGTCGATAAGCACCAGGTCGCT
>CAJKEF010000349.1 GCA_905198825.1 uncultured Collinsella sp.
GCACATTATGAACGTATCAGTCAAATAATTGACCGTGAAAACCAAACAAACCAGATAAACGGCGTGGTATGGCCCCTCAACAAAGCCGTTTAGGATACTAGGCGGTCGGTGCGTTCCTAAACGTGTAGTTGCCTGGAGAGCGCACATTGATATAGGTTACGCCCTCTACCTGCGAAAGCAGCTTGGTCACGATGCGTTCTTTCTTGGCGATATCATCCGAATCGCCCAGCGACACCTCGACGCCGTTGTCGAGATTTGCCGAGATAGCCTCAACGGAAGGCGTGGAAATATCCTTCACCTGGCCCAAGAACTCGCTCGAAAAACCGCGTGCGTAATCCAGACCGGCCTTGACGGCCTTGGAGCTCACCGCCCGACCCGAAACCGGTGCGACATCGGCCGAGACGTCAGTCAACAGCACGGCGCCGTAGTGCTTGGCAAGCGCCAGGGCCGCATCGATGCCGGTCAGGGTGTTGGCACCCTCCCCCGACGTAATGACGTTCCCCTGGTCATCCACCTCGACAGACGTCGACAGCGGAGCGATCCAGGTGTCATCGTCTCCGATAGCCCAGGCAAGGTCGTCGGAGCTGATATACGCAATGGCGGTAACTTTACGCTCCGTCGGCGTGATGATAAGCGTATGGGGAAACTGACGCTGGACATCCACGCCCGAGACCCACGGGTTTTGCTTGAGGCCCTCGGTGATCTGATCGGGATCCACGTTAAAAAGCGACGTGTTCTCGGGAAGATTGATGAGCTGCATGGCGTCGTGCTTGGTCACATGCTCGCTGCCATGAATCTGAATATCGGTGGCAGCGAACAGGCCAGAGTTGATGACGACGATGGCAACAATGGCAAGTACGGCCACGGCTGCCAGGATGCCGCCCGCGATCTTGCCCTTACCCTTCATGGCAGAAGCGGCGTCGGTCGCCTTACCTGCCATGGCACCGAGCGATGACAGAGGATTGATGCCCTTTTTTGCCGAAGACGCCTTGGCGGCGGGTACCGATGTCAGTGAACGCGGCTTAGTGCCAGCCAACGTACGGCTGGCATGCGGCGCACGAGCTCCCAGCGAAGGCTTGGGCGTCGCCATGGATCGGGAGGTCTTGGTGCCCATCGCCGGCTTGGGCGTCACCGAAGGACGCGGAGCCGGACGACTCATCTTTTTAGAAGCGGGGCGTCCCCCCAGCTGAGAGCCGACGACCGGGCGCTTGGCAGGACGAACGGGCCCAACAGACTTGGAGGGCATGGCGGGCTTATGCTGAGGCTGGGCAGGTGCGCCGGAACGCCCTCCGGCGCGGCGGAAGGTTGGTTTCGATGCTCTAGAAGCCGAGGAATTTAACTTCCGGTCTGAGCTCGATGCCATACGCCTCCCTCACCTTTCCGTGCACATGTCTGATAACCGCGGCCACGTCATCGGCCGAGGCGGTTCCGTTATTAACGATAAAATTAGCGTGTACGGGCGAAACTTCCGCGCCGCCAACCGAAAAACCCTTTAATCCACAATCCTCGATAAGCTTGCCCACGCTCGCATCGGGCGGGTTACGAAATACCGACCCGCAGGATGCACAGCCCATGGGCTGTGTGCGCTTACGCCGCGTCAGGTACCGCTCCATACGTTCACGGATATCGGCCTTGGGCGCAGGTTTGAGCTTGAGCACGCACTCGAGAATGATCTCGTTACGCGGCAGGCTGCATTCACGGTAGCCCCAAGCGATCTCCGAGCCCGCGTAATGCTTGATGCCGGAGCTCGGGTCAAACGTAACGACATCTTCGACCAGCGAGCCAATCCACTCGGTTCGCGTGCCGGCATTCATGGACACGGCGCCGCCAACGGAGCCGGGAATACCGACCGCAAACTCAAGGCCCGAAAGGCTGCGCGACAGCGCGTCGTTGACTAGGCGAGCGAATATCACGCCCGCACCGACCGTCAGCGTACAACCGTCTTCGGCGACAACCGTACGCTGGAACTCACGCCCCAACGAAATGACGGCGCCGCGATAGCCTGCATCGGCAACAAGCAGATTAGATCCCTTGCCGATAATGACCCACGGCACCTGCTCACGATCGAGCACCGCCACGGCGCGACGCAAGGCATGATAGCTGTGACACGTCACAAAGAGGTCCGCCTTGCCGCCGATACGATAGCTCGTATGGCGCGCGAGGCGTTCATCCTCAATTACG
>CAJKEF010000350.1 GCA_905198825.1 uncultured Collinsella sp.
CTGTGGACGAATCAGCCCGTTGAGATGCTGAACCAGCGTCGATTTACCCGAGCCGGTATGACCCGCCAGGCCCAGAAACTCACCGCGACGCACCGTCAGCGAAACATCGCGCAGTGCCCAGAGGCTGTTTGGATCGTTGCCCCAAAGGGCCTGTTTGCTCGAGGCGTCCGCAGTGGCCGAGCGCTTGCGCCAGCGACGGCGCTCGCGGGCACTCAGCGAGTAACTATGCGAGAGGTGCGAAATCTCGATAACGGGCTCCGACGCAGCTATCCCGTCGGCTGCAGAGGATGCATTGTCAAGCACATGAGAATCGGATGCGGAAGGCTGCCCTGCGATGTCCGTCCCGCTCCACTCGGCATAAGCCTGTGCAATCTCGGCGACCATATCTGCCTCGCGCACCTGCGCGCAAACGGAAACGCCCTTCTCGCGAAGTGCCCTACCTAGGCAGCACGACGCCGGCATATCCAGGTTGAGCTGCGCAAGTTCGTCCGCCCGCGTCAAGATTTCCTCGGGCGTACCGATCATGGCAACGCGCCCTGCCCGAAACACCGCGACACGATCGGCCTCGGCGGCCTCTTCCATAAAGTGCGTAATCATCACGATGGTCATGCCGCGATCGTGCAACGCGCGGCAAGCCTTCATGAGGCCCTGACGTCCACGTGGATCGAGCATCGAGGAAGCCTCGTCCAAAATGAGCACACGCGGTTCCATGGCGAGCACGCCGGCAAGCGCCACGCGCTGCTTTTGGCCGCCCGAAAGCGCATGAGTCTCGTGGCGCTCAAAGCCCACCAGGCCCACGCCCTTCAGCGCCTCGCGTACGCGCTGCGCAATTTGCGCCGACGGCACGCCAAGGTTTTCGGGACCGAACGCAACGTCATCTTCGACAAGCGTTGCTACCAGCTGATCGTCGGGATTCTGGAACACCATGCCTGCGGTCGAACGAATGTCGTAAACCAGCTCGGGATCGGACGCATCCATGCCGTTGATGCGTACCGTGCCCGCATCGGGCTGCAGCAGCGCATTCAGATGCTTGGCAAACGTCGACTTACCCGACCCATTGCCACCGAGGATGCAGAAAAACTCACCGTCCTCGATGTTCAGATCGACACCGTCGAGTGCCGACACGGCACCGTCATAGCTAAAGGAAACGCCCCGACACTCAATCATGCGCGGCCTTTGACCTGGTCCTTTTTAGGCGTGATGAGGTTGGAGACCGCCTTATACACCGCAAGCGTCAATACCGAGTTAAGCACGGTCTTGATAAGGTTGAACGGCAGCACGGCAGGAATCATAAGCGGGGCGATCACATCGACCGAGCCATACCAGAACCATACGCCAATGGTAAGGTTTGCGACCATAGACAACGCCGTAGCGGCAATAACACCGAGCACCAGGCCAATCACGGCACCCTTATAGGTATGCATCTTCTGGTAGACGATAGCCGCGGGCAGAATGTAGCCCAGCGTGGCAACCAGGTTCATAAGCGCGCCGACCCAGTCACCCGTAGTGAGCGCATGGATAACGATCGCCATGGCTGCAACAGCGGTACCGGAACCGGGGCCATACGCAAACCCGCACACCATCGCCGGCACCAGCGACGGGTCATACGTCAAAAACGGCGCCGAGGGAAGAATGGGCAGCTGCACGTACATAAACAGGGCGCCCAAGGCGCACATCAACGCCATGGTAACGAGCTGTTTGGTGCTCCACCTATTCGTGTTCTCAAAATGGATATGCTGCGACTGTTCAGACATAAGATCACCTGCCTCTTTCATCCGGACTCTAACCGTTGGTACTGGGATCTCACCAGTTCAGCCGGCATGCGAACCAACGCACGCACGGGTCGCGGACTCATCGGCTCGGTCGCAGACGCCTCGTCTGCGCCACGGCACCCCTTTGGCACCGCCCGATTTACCGCCAGTGGGGAATTTCACCCCGCCCTGAAACAGCAATTGCAAGTGTAGCACGGGCAGGTTTTCGCGCAAGTATGCCGAGGGTAATTTATGGTGGGGATCAGTTGCCGCAACAACCACGTTCCCCACCCATCCCAAAGTAGCGCGCCTTTCGCGGCAAAGCCGCGAAACAGCGACCGGGACATGTATCCCCATCAGCCACGATCTCCGTCCACGCCGACCTCAAGGCCGTAAACACAGGGGATCCGGGGGCGTGACGGGGTTT
>CAJKEF010000351.1 GCA_905198825.1 uncultured Collinsella sp.
TGTGCTCCGTTGGCCTGGACATGATCGCCATCCCCGGCGACACCCCGGTCGAGACCATCGCCGGCATCATCGCCGACGAGATGGCCATCGGCGTCATCAACAACAAGACCACGGCCGTCCGCGTGATTCCCGCCATCGGCAAGGGCGTGGGCGACTGCGTCGAGTACGGCGGCCTGTTCGGCCGTGCGCCCATCATGCCGGTGAACCCCAACGCCGGCACCGTGCTCGCCCACCGTGGCGGACGCTTCCCGGCGCCGCTGAACTCGCTCAAGAACTAGCTGAGGGGGACTGGCGAGGAGCCCCGGGGAGGGCAAATATATAAGGTCGCCTGCTCGGACAGTCCTGACTCGCACGGAGAGCACATTAAGTGCTCTCCGGCTCGTGCGGAACTCGCGATCGACCTTATATATTTGCCCTCCCCGGGGCTCCCGCACAACGGGACCTCAGTTGGGTTCTGTCCCGGTTGCAGTTGCTTCGCTCCTGCACCACTTGGCTGGTACGGCGGTTTGGCATTGGAACGGTTCTTTTTCTGATATATGCTGGTTGCGGCTCTTCTTTTGGGAGGGGCCGCTTTTTTGTTGTGAGGGGGATGGCCCGTGGCTGATGGTGTAATTCAATCTGAGCTGCTTTCTGCGGATTGGAATGGCGAATGGATGCGCTTGCAAGCTGATCGGCATCGGGCTGATGATCCTTTTGAGTGGGATAAGCGGGCTCGGCATTTTCGGCCATTGGAGACTGCCCCGTATGCTCGGGATTTTATAAAACTGCTGGCGCTTGAGCCTGGTGAGTCGGTGCTCGATATGGGGTGTGGGGCTGGGTCGATTGCTATTCCGCTTGCTCAGGCTGGGCATCCTGTGATTGCGGCTGATTTCTCCCCCGCCATGCTGGGCACGCTTGATGCCGGTATTGAGTACTACGGGCTCGAGGGGCGCATAACGCCGCTTGAGCTTGCTTGGGATGATGATTGGGATTTGGTTGGACCGGTCGCGAAAGCGGTGGATGTCGCCTTTGCCAGTCGGTCGGTTACGACGACCAATCTAAAAGGCGCGCTTGTCAAGCTTGACCGTACGGCTCGTCGGCGTTGTGCTGTCACGATGGTCGCCAACTCCAGCCCGCGCTATGATCTACACTTGATGAACGCTATCGGCGCCTCGGTTACCTGCAGTAATGGCTTTGTGTATGCTTTTAATATCCTCATTCAGATGGGTGCCCTGCCTCAGGTTACGTACTTTGAATCGCCTCGTCGCGATACCTTCGATAGCCTTGAGGCAGGCGTAGCGGATTTTTCCCGTATGCTTGAGCATGGCAACGAGGATAAGATCGACCGCCTGCGCGACTACATCGCTCAACACATGATTGAGAACCCCCATGCCGGTGAGCCGGGTTCCAAGGGCGTGCCGCAGGGGCGCTATATGCTCGATCATGTCCGCAAGGTTCGTTGGGCGTTTATTGCATGGGAGCCGGTCTCTGCGCCCAGCTCATAGCCTGTTCGCAGCCCGCACCGCCCACTCACTCGGCATCCGCATTCTTTTTGAACTGGGCAAACGCACTCCACACCACGCCGTTCCTGCGCTATCGTGGGACAGCTCACGTAGATTAAGGCCCCATTGCGGGGCGCCCCATACATAGAAAGCGAGAACCCATGGCACTGACAGGAGCCCAGGTCAAGCAGCTTCGCAGCATGGCCCATCACCTCAACCCCGCCATCATCATCGGTAAGTCCGATGTCAACGAGGGCACCGTCGAGCAGACGGTCGCCTACCTGGAGAAGCACGAGCTCGTTAAGTGCTCCGTGCTGGACGGCTCCAGCCTTTCTGCCCGCGAGGCCGCCGAGGAGCTCGCCGAGCGCTGCCACGCCGACGTCGTTCAGGTTATCGGCCGCAAGTTCTCGCTGTATCGCGAGTCCTCGCGCAAGGATATCGAGAAGATCAAGCTCGTCTAAAACCGACTGGCCATACCGAGTAGCCTGCGGGCGTCCGAGTGATTCGGGCGCCCGTTTTTTATCGCTCGACAAGCACGCGCTTGAGCCTGCCTTCGACCAGGCGCTCATACAGGCGCCTTGTCTCGGGCTCGGGCACGCCTTGAACCTGCTCTCGCAGGTGGTGCATGTGGCCGCTGTATAGCTCGAAAACATCGCGGCGTCGTCCCGCCGCACCG
>CAJKEF010000352.1 GCA_905198825.1 uncultured Collinsella sp.
ACAATGGCGAACACCTCGGCGGCCGCCGGCGATGCCTCGATCAGGTCGACGCCCATCGCGGGGTGTTGGGCACCCTGGCCGGCAAACAGAAACGCTACGCTACCCATGCGGATGCACCCTTCAGGACGCGCTCGGCGCCATCGACCAGGTCGTCAACGATTTCACGTGCGCTCTGGCGCTCATTGACCATGCCGGCAATCTGTCCACACAAAAACGAGCCCTCTTCGTAGTTGCCGTCCTTGGCGGCCTTACGCAGCGCACCGGTTCCCAAAGCACCGAGCTCCTCGGCACTCGCACCGGAACCCTCGCTCTTGGCATAGGCGTTGGTGAAGGGGCTCTTGAGGGCGCGCACCGGATGTCCCGTCGAGTGGCCGGTCGCACGCGTCGAAGTGTCGTTGGCCTTCAGGACCATCTCCTTGTACTGCTCCGAGACGGTGCACTCATTTGCAACGAGAAAGCGCGTACCCACCTGGACGCCGGCAGCGCCCAGCATAAAGGCGGCCGCCACGCCGCGGCCGTCGGCAATACCGCCGGCGGCCACAACGGGAATGTCGACCGCATCGACGACCTGCGGCACCAGTGCCATCGTCGAGGTCTCGCCAATGTGTCCACCCGATTCGGTGCCCTCGGCAACCACAGCGGTTGCCCCACGACGTGCCACGAGACGGGCGAGCGCCACCGAAGCCACAACGGGGATGACCTTGATGTCCGCATCGTTCCAAGCTTTCATGTACTTGGCGGGATTGCCGGCGCCCGTCACGACGACCGGCGCTCGCTCGTCAATCACGACCTGCGCGACCTCGTCGGCAAACGGGCTCATGAGCATGACGTTGACGCCAAAGGGCTTATCCGTCCTGGCGCGCAGCTCGTGAATCTGGTCGCGCAGCCAGTTGGCGTCGGCGTTCATGGCCGCGATAATCCCTAAGCCGCCCGCCTCGGACACTGCGGACGCCAGCGAGGCATCGGCAATCCAGGCCATACCGCCCTGGAACACGGGCTTTTCGATGCCGAGCAGATCGCAGAGAGGAGTCTTGAGCATCTCTACTTCTCCAATGCCGCCTCGACTGTATCGGCGAACTCGCCGACCGTCTTGGGGTTCTCCTCGGTATCGAGCTGGATGCCAAACTCGTCCTCGACGGCGACGAGGATCTCGACGGTGCCCAGACTGTCGAGACCAATCTCCTCAAGCGTGGACTCGGGCTTCATCTCGACGTCGTCAAGGCCAGCGGTCTCGCGGATAACGTCGCAAACGCGCTCGAAGGTCTTCTGATCTGCCATGGTAGTTCTCCTTTGTTTGTGCCCTAGGGGCGTTTTTATTTCCTATGTGCGACTACTTCCAACGAAGCAGATAGCCACCTGTATCCAGGCCGGCGCCAAATCCAACGAGGGCGATGGTGTCGCCTGCATCCAGTGCGTCGGTACTTGCCAGCCGGTCAAGCGCAAAGGGAATGCAGGCGCTCGAAATGTTGCCGGTCTCCCGCAGCGTTCGAACCACGCGCTCGTCTGGCACGCCAAGGCGCTTGACCGCCTGACTCAGGATTCGTTCGTTAGCCTGATGGAATACAAAATGATCGATATCTTCGACCGAAATGCCCGCATCGCTCGCAAGCTTATGGACCGTGTCGCAGATGGCGTTGACGCCGAACTTGAACACGCGGCGGCCATTCATGAACAGCACGCTCGCGCTATCTGCGGAAGCCTTAAACGGCGAGGTGCCGACCAGACCGGGAACGCGCAACGTCTCGACGTCGGGCGCCGTCGAAAGCTCAACGGCAAGGGGACTGTCTCCCCCAGCCTCAATCACTGCGGCGCCTGCCCCATCGCCAAATAGCACGCAGGTGGCACGGTCGGTCCACTCGAGCGCGCGCGTCATCTGCTCGGCAGCAACGACAAGCACGCGCTCGGCGCGACCGCGGGCGATATAGCCCTCGGCGACATCGAGCGCAAATACGAAGCCGGCACAAGCCGCCGAGACATCGAAGGCAGGGCACGTCGCGCCTAGTCGCTCAGCAACGGCGCACGCCTCGGCGGGAACAAGGTGGTCACCCGTCGTCGTCGAGCAGACGATCAGATCCAGCTGGCTCGCGTCGATTCCGGACACCTGGAGTGCCCGCTCGCTCGCTGCTACGGCAAGGTC
>CAJKEF010000353.1 GCA_905198825.1 uncultured Collinsella sp.
AAGGCCCAAATGGATTCCGCCGTCGGCCTCCTCCCGGTAGCGCCACATGTGGCTCATGCGCTCCTCGCCGAGCGAGCCCTCGTACACGCCCTGGCCAAGGCCTCCAATGGGATGCTGCGGCTGAATCGCCGCGTTGATACCCAGGCGCTTCATGCGAGCGATGTCCTCAAACTGCAGGTTATCGGTGTGCTCGATGGCAAAACGCGTTCCCTTGTTGCCGCACACCTCCTCGGCGCGCTCGACAGCATCGATGATCATCGTGGCCGAAGCATCGCCAATGGCATGGATGCGGACATCAAAGCCGTTTTTGTCGGCCTCGAGCACCATGCGGTCGAGCACCTCCTGGTTGCACGCCGGCTCGCCGCGGAAGTCCTTGCCCATGGGGGCGTTGAGATACGGCTCGTGCATGTATGCCGTGTAGGCGTCCAGGATGTACTTAAGGCCCGCCATGCGCACGCGCTCGCCATGATGGCGCGCCCTCAGAGTCTGCGACTCCGCCATGGGAGCATCGAGCGCGGGGTAATAGCTAATGCGTAGTGTGCTGAGGCCCTCGTTTGCCAGTCGGTCGTAAATGTCGTACACGCCAGGCGTGGTCACGCCCAAGGGGTACATATCGCCGATCGAAGTGATGCCGAGCCTGTTAAACTTGCGCATCGACTTGAGCAGCGAAGCATCGAGGTCCGGCTTGTTGAGCACCACATCAAGCAGAATGTTCGTCGCCTGGGGCTCGGACAGAAAGCCGTTGGGCTCGCCGTTGTCAAAGTGGCGGATGAGGCCGCCCTCGGGCGTCGGGGTGTTACGGTCGATGCCGACCGCTTTGAGCGCGGCGGTATTGCACCAAACCACGTGCATCGAAAAGTCCGAAAGCACAATCGGGCGATCGATGTCGAGTGCATCGAGGCTACGACAGTCGGGGTCGGTCGGGTCCTCCCATGCGGGCGAATACCAGCCCTGGCCGTAGATCCACGGGTTGTCGGGGTGCTCAGCGGCAAACTTCGCCACGGCATCGACGCAGGCCCGCTCGCTCGGCAGGAACATCAAATCGCAGCAGAAGTCCTCGTCCTTTTGGATGGAACCGAGCGCAAAGTGCATGTGCGAATCGTTGAATCCGGGCATGACCAGCTTGTTGCCCGCATCAATCACCTCGGTATCGGGGCCGACAAACGGCTGCACCTTGTCGGGTGCGCCCACGGCGACGATCTCGTTGCCGCGAACCGCGACGCATCCCGCATGAGGCTCAAGCTCCTCCGCCGTAAACAGCGCCGTGGTCTTAATGACGATGTCGGCAGGAACCACCGTCTCCATGATTACTCGCCGTCCTTAGCAGCGGCAGCCTGCATAGCCTTGCGGCCGAGCTCGGGCAGGAAGAAGACCGGCACCACGGAAAGCAGGAAGCAGAGGCTCTCGAGGCCCATGTTCATGGTGTAGTCGGCGCCGGCGACAGCGGAGATGCCGATGGGCAGGAAGTAGCTCATGAGCAGGGAGATGGTGCCGACGATGCCGCCAGCGGAACCGGCGTACGTGTCACCGATCTCGGGAAGCAGAACCGGCATGGACTGCATGATCGGGCCGTTGATTGCAGTGAAGAAGCCGTTGATGACCAGGATCGCCCACAGCAGGAAGCCGACGGGGGTGTACCACGTCACGAACATCGAGACAGCGCCGATGAGCGTGGTGACGATGAGGAAACCCTTGAACTTGCCAAGCTTGTCGCAAAAAGCAGGACCCACGATGCAGCCGAAGAAGCTGCCGACGGTGACGATGGCGGCCATGAAGCCGGCGGTAGCGGCATCGATGCCCTTGCCAAGCTGAAGCGCCTGGGGCAGGAAGCCGGCATAGGCAGTGGTGGAGGCGAGGCCAAAGCCAACGCCGATGGAGATCAGCCACACGCCGGGGCTCTTGATGGCGACCTTGAGGTAGTCGAGCACGGGCTCGGGCTCGGGAAGCGGCTGACCCTCGGGCACGTCACGGTCGAGTACGATCCAAAGAACCCAGGAGATGGTCATGGCGACAGCGGCAACCATGTAGGAGTTGAAAACGCTGCCGAACATGCCGGCGCAGATCTGGGCGACGACGATGGCGACGCACGAAGCGGCGTAGAACAAGCCCATGGCAAAGCC
>CAJKEF010000354.1 GCA_905198825.1 uncultured Collinsella sp.
AGCCTTCGGGTTCGTGCGGCGAGATCTTTTGGGCACGCTGCGCGAAGCACAAAAGCGATCCTTGCGCCTGGTAGGAATCGAGGCTGCTCCAAACGTCGACGTTGACGTTCAAGTCGTTTTCGATGTTGATCGTCGAGAAACCGACGCAGCACACAGCAAGGGCTGAGGCACCAAGGGCGGTGTTCGCGATGGCGGCTTTCCGCGTGTGCAAGGCGCTCGGCACAACGGTAATTGCCGCGAATGCGGCGAGCATCACGGCGATGCAGAATGCGAGCGTGTTGTCGATGACATATTCGTAGCCGCCGCCGACCGACGCCGCCTTGTCCGAAATATAGTTGATATAGCTGGCATCGCCGCGCGGGTCGACGTCGGCGCATTTAAAGCCCTCGGTCACCTGAACGCCGTCGGCCAAAAGACCGCGCAAGCAGCCGTCAATCTGCGCGACCATGGGAGTATCGCCCGCGTAGCCAATCACGTCTCCGGCGCTCACGATGTCGCCGATCGCGCGGTCGGACCGAAACACGCCGGCGGCGGGACTGTGGATAACGCGCTCTCTGCCATAGCCAGCGATAATGCCCGGCACGCCCGTGTTGGGTTGGGGCGAACCCTGGGTAATGACACGGCCCAGGAAATGCCCGCGCATGGTTTCGACCACGGCGTCGCAGTCAACCGGCGCGGTAAAGCCCGGCCCCACGGCGATGACGGCAGGCGCCATGTCGCGCGTGGTACCCAGGTTGCGCTTAGCCAGAATCGCGTCGACCACGGCAGCGGGTTTAAGCTCATCGAGCATCTTGGCCTGGGGGTCCACCACAACGGCGACGTCTCCAGCCTCGGTAATTGCAAGCGCCTCTGCCGGCGTCTGTGCCAAGCGAGCGCGAATGCCCTCGACCTCGACCTCGCCCAAGCGAATGGCCTCGCAAAAACTGATTGTGCGGCGGATGCACGTGGGAACCGCGATATCGGCCATAACGACCGACACGCCGGCGCGCACCAAGCGAGCGGCGACGCCCGTGGCGATATCGCCTGCGCCGCGAACATAAACGAGCATTCCCGGGGCACCTCCCTGTGCTACGGTTTGAGCAGAGCAAAAGCGGTTCGACCGCTACTCTGATGATTATTTATTATCACAGTATTATACGGCGGTGAACAGATGGAAACGACGAGCGGAAACCTTGCCTCCGCGCTCAAGATCGAGCCGGGGATTACCGCAATTATCGGCAGTGGCGGCAAGTCGACGTTGCTTAAGACGCTGGGTCTTGAGCTCATGCGCGCTGGCGGCCGCGTGCTCCTCTGCACCACCACGCATATGCTTCCCGTTGCCGGCGTGCCATGGGACGGGTCGAATCGTCGCCTGGACGTCGCGCCTTGGAAGCCGGGCGCCTCGCATATCCCCGGTTGCACCTGCGAGGCATGCGCGGGCATGAGCCGCGGAAGTATCTGCCAGGCGGGTGTTTTGGACCCGGAGACGGGCAAGCTCTCCTCCCCTGCCGAGCCGCTCGACCAGCTGGCGCAGCGCTTTGACTACGTCCTGGCCGAGGCGGACGGCAGCAAGCGACTCCCGCTCAAGGCGCACGCCCCGTGGGAGCCGGTAATTCCCTCTGGCACGGCCAACATCGTCTGGATCGTCGGCGCCTCGGAATTCGGCAAGCCCGTCGCCGAGGTTGTCCACCGCCCCGAGCTCTTCTGCGAGCGCTGCGGCTGCGAGCTCACCGACATCGCCACGCCCGAGCGCGTCGCCCAGGTGCTCAATGCCGAGATGCAGGCGCTGGAACTCAGCGCCGTACGCGTCGTGCTCAACCAAGTCGACACGCTCCGCGACCCCACGATGGCAGATTACTTCGAGGAAGCCCTCGACCGCCCCATCATCGCCACCAGCCTCCAGGGGTAGCTAATTTGGGACGGGGCTCCTTATTGTTTGATAAAGTCCGCCACACGATCAAAGTACGAGCAGGCCGCGATGTGCTCCGAGACGCGGCGCTGACCCTTGGCGGTGTCGACGTCCCACAGCTCGTACGCGCGCGCCTCGACCAACTGGACATCGGCGCGGCCGCGCAGCAGCGACGATCCGCCATCCTTGCCCTTAAGACCCATAAGGTCGGGAAAGAGACTCGCAGGGAACA
>CAJKEF010000355.1 GCA_905198825.1 uncultured Collinsella sp.
ATCGACCACGATCGCTGCGTCCGCAGCCCACGCAGCGATCGTGGTCGATGGTGGCCACGTGCACCGTGCGAGTAGCACCGCTGGCAAGCTCGCGCTCGCGGGTGTCGTCGAACGAGATGGCGTTGTGCGCGCAGATCTTTTCGCAGGCGCGGCAGCCAACGCAATGCTCGGTCGCGACGTTCGGCTTGCCGGCGGCATGCTGCTCCATCTTGCCGGCACGGCTGCCACCTCCCATGCCCAGGTTCTTCATGGCGCCACCAAAACCGGCCTGTTCATGGCCCTTAAAGTGGGTGAGACTGATCACGATATCGGCATCCATGAGCGCCTGACCGATCTTGGCCTCGTGCACGTACTCGCCGCCCTCGACCGGGACGAGCGCCTCGTCGGTGCCCTTGAGGCCGTCGGCGATGATGATCTGGCAACCCGTGGCATACGGGGTAAAGCCGTTCTGGTAGGCGGTATCGATGTGCTCGAGCGCGTTTTTGCGGCTACCGACATAGAGCGTGTTGCAGTCGGTGAGAAAGGGCTTGCCACCCAGTTCCTTCACGACGTCCGCGACGGCGCGGGCGTAGTTGGGGCGCAAAAAGCTCAGGTTGCCCAACTCGCCAAAGTGAATCTTGATGGCGACGAACTTGTTCTCAAAGTCGATCTGCTCAATACCGGCGTGACGGATGAGGCGCTTGAGCTTGTCGAGCTGGCTCTCGCGAGCATGCGTGCGCAGGTTGGTGAAGTACACCTTAGCGGGTGCTGCGGGTGCAGTTGCGGTCATAGATCTATCCCCTCGGTCTATATGGCGTTACAGACATAAGAGGATGGTACCCGTTGAAGTAGGGTCAAAGTCAAGCGCGAAACCTAGTCATTGGGGACAGACTTAAATGACTAGTCGCCAGGGACACTCTTTCGCCGCCCGGCAGTTGGGGACAGTCCCCAACTGCCGGCAGGAAAGGAACGTCCCCGAAGGCCGGCATATAGGGACAGTCCTTGCCAACCCGACCGGCAGACCGGCGAATCATCGGCATCTGGTAAGAGGGACGCGCCGTCACGTTTGTGGCGGCGCGCCTTGGTTTGGCGGCGCGTTCTAGCGTGGCCACAATCTGGTTTGATGGCGTGCCCTGGTGTGGCGGCGTTGACGGCGTGCCCTGGCGTGACGGAGCGTCCTGGCGCGGACCGCTAGCCCTTTTGCGCGACCAGATGCGCGCGGAATCCCTTCTGTGCCTCGAGCTTGAGCGGGGTGAGCCCGGATTCCTCGACGAGCGCGCGTAGCTCGGACAGCTTGAGGATGCGCACGTCGCCATGGCCCAAGAGGCGTGCCAGCGGTAGCTCGATGTTGTTCATGAGCCAGACCGCGACATCGTTCGAGGTGTAGTCGCGAAGGACCAGTCGCCCGCCGGGCCGAAGGACGCGCGCCACCTCGGCGAAAAACCTCTCCGGATGCGGGTAGTGGTGGAAGCTGTTGGAGCAGAGCACGGCGTCGAAGCTCTGGGGCTCGAAGGGCAGTGCCTCCGCGTCTCCGACGACAAAGCTGACGTTATCGAGCTGCTTTGCCCGGGCGACGTCGATCATCCCGGGTGTGAGGTCGAGTCCAGTCAGGTGCTTGTTGGGATACCGGGCGTGGAGCAGTTCTAGGACGGCTCCGGTTCCACAGCCCACGTCGAGCGCGTCCTCGAACGGTTCGAGCTCAAGCTCCTCGAGCATTTGCGGATAGTCGTCCTTGCACATCTCGTAAATGCCGGCATGGCCGGATTCGTAGACCTTTGCCGCCTCGGTGAACTCCTTGATGGAGAGCTGCTTGAGCTCCTCTGCCGATCTTGCCATGGGTCTCCTTCTGTTCGGGGAAGTCTGACGTTGCGCGCGTTTGCCCACGTCGGGCCTGGCGGGCAAATAACGCGGGGGCACCCTTCCTTCGGTTCGTGCCCCCGCGTGCGGGCGGTTCTCTATTCCTGGACCTTCAGCGCCTCGGCCAGGCTCACACGCTTGATGGAGCGCGTGTGCAGCAGCGCCACGACCAGGTAGGTCACAAAGCCAATGCCCACGCACGCCGCCATGGACCAAGCGGGCACGCAGATCTCGATATTGCCGTTGTAGGCGAGCAGCATCGAGCGGAAGATGGCCGTGAG
>CAJKEF010000356.1 GCA_905198825.1 uncultured Collinsella sp.
ACAGGAGGCCACTTAATGTGGCCTCCGTCGTGAGCAGGACTGTAGAGCAGGAAACCTAAGCCGGTGTCCCCGCTCTCCCGGGGCCGAACGCCCTAGTTGTTGAGCATGCGGTCGAAGCTTCCCGAGTCGCCATCCCGATAGTCGGCGGTCATCAGAATCTCCTGCGGAATGCGCCCGCCTTCACGTAGCACGTTGCGGAACTGCACGCGCGTAACCATGGGCAGATCCTTGATCGTCGCTGCCAGGTTCTGCGGCACGCCCTGGTTGGCAGCCGCGGGCTCGCACTCGCCGCCGGCCTTCACGCGACGCTTGTGCTCGGCGAGCATGGCGCGATACATACCGGCATGCAGGCGAATCTCAACCACATTGGCGTTACGGGTCTGCTCGACAATGCGCGCACCCTCTCGGTCGATGTCGCCCACGTAGTAGACATAGTTAAAGCGATAGCCGATCTCGGCCAGATAATCATCCAGTGCGTGTGAAACGCTCGCCTTGCAGCCGCCGCCAAAGATCACGCCACCCACCTTGGTGCCAAAAAGCTTGGCGTGCTTGCGGCCGCGCAGGAGCTTGACGATCTCGTCATAGGTGTCCAGGTTCTCGACCATAATGAACGGCTTGTCGGCGCCCAGCGTAAAGAAACCCGTAAAGTGCACGGGGCGATTGGGAGCGACCTTGATCGCCTGCATGCTGATGCCCTTTTCGGTCATACGCCTGATCAGGCGCTCACCGTGCTTGCCGTCAAAAGCCTTCTCGTCGTTAAAGATCTGGTAGGCACGCTGGCGGCGCGAGGCAACCGGCGTATCGGCACCTCGGTTCTGCTCGATCCAAGCCTGGATGATTGCGATTTCCTCGGCAATCTTGCGGTTGGACATCTCGTTGTGCTGAGTGCGTTGCGGAGCCTTTTTGCCGTCCTTGCCCTCGACCTTTACGATCTGTGTCTGCTGCTCCTTGATCTTAGAGAGCGCCGTAGGCGTAGGGACAACTTTGAGCAGCTGCCTGCCTAAAACGCGGGCAAGAGCAAACGCCGAGACCTCGCCGTGGACTGCCGACTTGGGCTGCCGGGCAGCAGTATCTGCTGCGGTAGACTCCGGCTTCTTCTGAGACTTGCGCTTAGAATCGCCTTGGGAATTGCGCTCGCGCTTCGGCATAGGCGCCTGCTTCTGCGGACGATCGGACTTACTCTCCTTCGCTGGTTGGCGCTTAGGCTGCCCCGAAGAAACCTCGACCTTCGCATCCTCGTCCTGCGGCGTGGTCTTCTCGGCTGCAGTCTCGGCATGGGAACTGCGGCCCCCACGATGGCGACGGCGGCGAGGCTTGCTCGACGCGCCCCGCTCCGTCTGCTCATCAGTAGGCTGCTGACCCTTGGCCTCGGCATCAACCTCAAGCTGCGGCTCAACAGGCTTTTGCTCGCGAGCCGCCGGCTCAACGGCCTTCTCGTCCTGGGTGGTCGAAACCGACTCGCCCTTCTCCTGACGCTTTACGGGATACGCGCGTCCCGCAAAACCACGTCCGGGACGGCATGAACCCGGAGCCTTCTTGACCGGTTCATCGGACGCGTCAGCAGCCTCGACGGAATCCTGGACCTCGCATGCAATACCTCGCTGCTCGGCCTTAAAGTGGGCACCGCGGCGACGCTTGGGCTCCTGGATCTCAGCATGCTCTTGAGTGCGAGCCGGCTCCTGCATCCCGACGGACTTTTCCTCGACGGTCTCAGCATCCGTCTCACCCTTTTGAGCAACGGCGCGACGGAAGCGCTCCTGCTGGGCGCGGCGCTGCGCATCGCGCTTGCCACCCCCACCAAAACCGCCGCGTCCTGCCTTGGCCGTAAAGGCACGCACGACGTTCTCATCGAGCAACTCATCGGTATCGACATGCTCGCGCGGAGCAACTTCTTCCACAGCAGGCACGTCAGCAGAATCCTCGACGACAAAGTCTTCGACGGACTCGGTAGGTTGTTCCTGGACATCGCTGATCTCGGCATTGATGGTATAGAACGCCGGGCGCCCGTTAATGCCGCTACCCTCGATCTTTGTCACGATTTTTGCCGCGATAAGCTCATCGCGCATCGCCTTGGTGTCGCATTCCTTATCGACGGAGCGGAAAATCTGCGCCA
>CAJKEF010000357.1 GCA_905198825.1 uncultured Collinsella sp.
GGAAGCCCCCGCAGCGGTTGCGCGAGGACCTCCCCCTTCCTTCCGTGCGGCTTGACCACACGGGCGATGTTTTTGTACTGGGACCTCAAGGTCCTAGCCCAGAACCTCTACCTCGACTGCTGTGTCGAGGCGAGCGGCCAGTGCACGGGCGAGCGTGCGAATGGCCTTGATGGTACGGCCACGACGGCCGATGACCTTAGCGACGTCATCCTCGGCAACCGAAACCTCAATCGTGGAGGCGTCGTCACCATCGATGACCTCAAGGCTCACGGAATCCGGGTCGTCGACGATCTGAACAACGAGATATTCGACGAGATCGGCGATGCGATCTGAGAGCATTGCCTCACCCTCGAGCTGTGCAGCGTCAACCTCAGGCACGATTTACTCCTCGGCGCCCTCAGCGGCCTCAGCGGCAGCCTTAGCGGCCTCGGCCTCTTTGGCGAGCTGCTTCTTGGACTTCTTGACGACGGTCTCGGTCTTCTCGCCCTCGTTGGCGGCCTTGACCAGAGCGGCGACGGCGTCGGTGAGCTGAGCGCCCTTGGACTGCCAGTCGGCGATCTTCTCGAGGTCGAGGTTGATGGTCTTGGGGGCGGTCATCGGGTTGTAGCGGCCAACCTCCTCGATGATACGACCGTCACGCGGGGCGCGGGAATCGGCGACGACGACACGGTAGTACGGACGCTTCTTAGCGCCGTGACGAGCAAGGCGAATCTTGACTGCCAAAGGAAACTCCTCCAACCAAGCAGCTTTAGGCTGCAACTACAAACAAACAGTTGAACATAATACGCCATCGACGCGGGCAGGTGAAGTCCGTGAGACCAACTTCTTCGGTGTAGTCGAAGGCAAATCCATATCTTAGACAAGAATTCGCGATTTGCAAGCACATCCACGCACCCCACATGAGCTGCGCGGTATACTCATGCCATGAAAAGACGCGAACATACATACGGTTATGAGGATGCTGCGGGCGTCACTCCGCCGCCCTGGACGGGTCCGGCGGTGGGCCTGATGGACCTCGATGCATTTTTTGCGAGCGTGGAGATGCTCGACCATCCCGAATGGCGCGGAAAGCCGCTCATCGTGGGCGGAGACGCCGAGTCACGCGGCGTCGTGTCCACGTGTTCGTATGAGGCACGTCGCTTTGGCGTGCACTCTGCCATGGCCTCGGCCGAGGCGCGGCGCCTGTGCCCGCAAGCCATTTGGACGCATGGGCATTTTGATCGCTACCGCGAGGTGAGCGCGCAGGTCATGGCGATTCTCGCCGACGAGACCCCGCGCGTTGAGCGCGTATCCATCGACGAGGCCTTTATCGATATCACACCGGGCCGCTTTGCACCCGAAGACCCGCTGCTGGTTGCGCGGCGTATAAGCGACCGCGTGGCAGCGCTGGGAGTGACCTGCTCCATTGGCGTGGGCTGCAACAAGACGGTCGCAAAGATCGCAAGCGAGCGGGATAAGCCGTTTGGGCTGACCATCGTGCGCCCTGGAACCGAGCAGCGCTTTTTGGCAGCGCTGCCGGTATCTGCCATGAGCGGCATCGGGAGATCGGCCGAGGAGCGGCTGCGCCGCATGCGCATCTACACGCTCGGCGAGCTATCCCGCGCACCGGAATCCACCTTGGCCTCTATTTTTGGCGTCAACGGCGAACGCATGCGCCAGCGTGCGCTGGGACTCGAAATCTCCGAAGTCACGAGTCTCGATGAAGAGCGCGAGGTTAAATCGGTGAGCAACGAGCGCACCTTTGCTAAAGATTTGACTGAGCGTGGGGATATTGAGGCAGCGATTGCGCTGCTGGGCGAGTCAGTGGGACGCCGCCTGCGCCGTCAGGGGCTGACGGGCGCCACGGTGACGCTCAAGCTCAAGTATTCGTATGGAAACGGTCGCTCGGCACAGCGCCGGCTGCCTCATCCGACCGACGATGAGAACATCTTCGTGGCGGTTGCACTCGAACTGCTCGACAACATCTGGCAGGAAGGAATGCACGTTCGCTTAGCAGGCATCGGCATGAGCGACTTTGACCATCAGGGCGGCATCCAGACTGACCTGTTCTGCGAAGTCGACGACCGCGGAGCCCAATCGAGCGACCGTCGCGACCTATCCGTCGCTATCGAC
>CAJKEF010000358.1 GCA_905198825.1 uncultured Collinsella sp.
TTGGGGGCTTAACGCAGCACGGCAACAACGTTTAGGGGCTGCCGCGGATGTGGGATCGGGTTCGGCTGCGGCGTCTCAAATAGACGATGCGCGAGACGCGGCCGATGCGAATGCCGCCGTTACGGCGCAAACGTTCTTGCAAGCACTCGATGAGCGAGCGGACGCTGCAACGGGTTCATCTGCAAACAATGCCGTCGCTGTTCGTCTCGCATGGTCCGAGTGCCGACCGATGACCGAGGCGGCGGCGGATATGCTGCGTGCCTATCGCGAGGTGCCCACGGCGCAACTTGCTCTGAGCGGCTATCTCGACATCAAGGGCAACGTGTGGGGCGCCATCGTGCGTGACGGACGCGGCTGGGTCGACATGGTGACGGTTGCCGCGGATGCCGGCGATGCCTCGTGCCGCCTGCGTGCCGTGCGTCTGGTTCCGCAAACAACGGAGTCAAAGGAGGGGTCGTGAAATGCATTATGTCCTGCGCGAGGAATCTGCCCAGGCAACGGTCGAATACGCCATCGTCACGGTGGCACTGCTTTCCATCGTGCTGGCGATCGCAGGGCTTTGGCGTGCCGGTGCCGATGGGCGCTTGGCGGCGCTGGTCGAGCGGGCGGCATCTCACGGCGTCACCTCGACATCGGTTGTCGACGCTGCTGCGGGTACTAAGGACATCGTGCTGTATTGATGTTGCGCGCGAGGACCGGGCTCAGTCTACGGTCGAGGCGGCATTCCTACTGCCGACGTTTCTGACGCTCGTCCTGTTGGCGCTGCAGCCGGTGTGCCTGCTCTATACACGCGCGGTCATGGAGTCTGCCGCCGCCGAGACCGCGCGGCTCATGACCACGACGACGGCGGAGGACGACGATCTTATGGAGTTTGCCCGCCGCCGGCTTGCCGCAGTGCCCAACGTTTCGATCTTTCATGCCGGCGGGCCGTTGTCGTGGGATATCGAGCTTGGCCGGGCCGGTGCGGGTGGCGTCTCGTCCGTGTCCGTTTCCGGTGAGGTCAAGCCGTTGCCTGTGATCGGTGCGTTTGCGCAGGCTATGGGTGGTACCGCCGAGGGCGGCTACGTTGAGCTCAAGGTCGATGTCTCGTATCAATCGCGTCCCGAATGGCTGGAGGGAGATTATGATTCGTGGATTGCTGCATGGGATTAAGCGTTTCTGGTCTAGATGCGTTTTGACGCGCCGTCCGAGCTGCCATCGCAAGCGAGGCGGCTTTATGGGCCGCGCCGGTGTTGATCTGTTTATCGAAGACAGCGCCTATACCACGCTTTCTTCTGCCGTGGTCATCCTAGTGGTGCTCACGTTGTTGTTTTCGTCGACCGCGGCGATATGGAGCATGTCGCGTGCCGGGGATACCCAGGTGGCGGCCGATAGCGGCGCGCTGGCGGGTGCCAACGTAGTGTCGTCCTATCATACGGCTGCCACGGTGGTTGATGCGAGCATCTTGAGTCTGGGGCTAGCGGGGTTTGCCACGATCGGGACGGGCCTGGTCGCCATCCTCATCCCGGGTGCCGAACCAGTTGCCGGCAATATGGTCGACACCGGGATTGAGATCATTAAAACGCGCAACAAGTTTGCCAAAAGCGCATCGGAAGGCTTACAGAAAATCGAGACGGCTCTGCCGTATCTGATCGCCGCGCGTGCCACGCGGGCGGTGTCGGCGCAGGATACCGATAGTGTGACCTATACCGGTACGGCGCTTGCCGTGCCCAGGACATCCGAGTCGGACTTCGCTGCGCTCGAGGGGTCCGAGATCTCGACCGATGCCATCGAGAGCACCTCAAAAGACCTTGACTATGCTGCCAAGGAACTGAAGAAAGCGTCCGAGAAAACGTCAAAGGCCAAGGAACGCGCCTGGCTTGCCGACTGCGGTGGATCGGACAGAGGCGCAGTCGGAAGCTGTTCGTGCATGTGGGAACGCGCGAAGAGCTTGGCGAAGCTTTCGGATATTGAGAATCCGCACTATGCCTCGAGTGTCACATGGGAGCCGCAAGTAGCGCTCGATCGCGCGAAGGCCTATTACCGCTTGCGCCTTGCAAACGAGGCACCTCAGGGCTCAAGCGTCGAGACGAAGGCGGAGTCGGCGGCGCGCAAGGCGTTTTACACCTA
>CAJKEF010000359.1 GCA_905198825.1 uncultured Collinsella sp.
GAGGTTGAGGGCGAGCCCCGACGCAGAGCGGAGCTCGTAGTAGCGGCCGCAGCTCGACAGCCCCCCCATAGCTGCGAGGCCGAGACGTCCGGCGCGGCTAGGACCGCGGAGCGACCGATCTCGGCGAGGGCGAAGCCCCCGGAGAGGACGCGGTAGCGCCCGGTGGCGCCGTCGCGCTCGAGGGCCAGGGAACCGGCCGAGGCCGACAGCATGCATCCGGACTCGGTTCTGTTGACCTTTCGCATAGATTAATATGACAGCACCCACGCCTGCGCCGCGCTGCCGTTGGCCTCGTAGAGCCACACGAGGTTGCCCTCGGCCTTGGAGGCGTAGTGGTCGTCGAGCGCCAGGCCCGTCGACGAAGTCACCGTGTAGCCGCGCGCGCACGGCGACACGCGCCACAGCTGGGAGGCCGACCCGTCCGGGTCGGCGAGCACGGCGGCGCTGCCGGACTCGGTGAGCAGCCTGCCGCCCGACGATATGCGGTAGAGCCCCGTTGCGGGGTCGCGCTCGAAGGCGAGCGCCGCGGCCCCCCTCGAGAGCGAGCAGCCGGAGGCGGAGGCGGACACGGCCATGCGCCCGTCAAGCGAGGTGGCCAGGCGGTAGGACCCGTCGTTGATAGCTTTTTCCAAAGCTGTCTTTTGGTATTCTGCTTGCAGGTCGTACCTAGCGCTCCATTTGCTGTTCGATTCCTTGGTGACGTTTGATGCCGCAGTAAGCTCAACCTTGGCGCCAACAGTCTTCCACTCTCTCTGATTTATCGCATAAGCAACGATCCCATTCTGTATCCCTGAGATGCTCGGCGGGAAGGACTGGTTGTCGGCATCAATGGAAAAGCTCTCTTCCTTGGCATCCAGATGCTCCTGAATGCGGTTGGCATACTTCTCTGCCCATTCGTCTGCCTTGCCATTTCGCACAAAGTAATTGTTGGAAAGGTCGGTTGAGCGGTAGGCGTAGCCGTCCTTCTGGTAGTTAGCCGCGTGGTCGGAGTGGGCGATTGCCATGAGCTCGTCGTTCAGGCCAAAGTACAGATGGCGCTGGTCCAGGTCTCCGTACCAGTTGTCGCTGGTGTCGTCCCAGGTTAGGTCCATCTGGCACCATTTGCCGTCGATCTTTACGGCGTTCCAGGTGTGGCCGTTGCCGGTGATGCGGCCGTTGGCGATGCCCGCGGCGTCAAGGAGCTTGGAGTAGATGCGCTGGTAGCTCTCGCAGGTGCCCTGGTGGCGCGTGAGGCCGCTTTCGGCCGAGCACCAGTTGAGGCTGTGGTCGTACTCCAGCTGGTCGAGCGTCCAGTCGTGGAGCCACAGGGCGCGGGCGTAGTCGGACCCGTCGGTATCGGCGCTGCATTTGTCGACTGCGGACTTCACGATGGCGCTGACCGCCAGATAGGCGTCGTCGTTCGCGCTCGCAAACACGTTTGAGCGCAGATAGTACACGCCGGCCGCCTTATCCATCAGGTAAAAGCGCAGGTAATAGGTGCCGCTAGCGGTCATTTCGAACTGGTAGTCGTGCGATGTGCATTCGCCGGTGTATTGCTGCCACTGGTTACGGCTGGGGTCGGCAACGCTTTCGCTGCTACCGTCGGGATCCATATACGTCGGTGCGTCCATGCGGAATTGGTACGCACCGCTTCCGCCCGTCGCAGTCACATGGAACGTGGTCTCCTGGCCGAGCCTCGGGTCGTTCCATTGGACGGTGAGCGTGATGTCGCCGCTTTGCGCGGTGGTGCTGTGCTGGTAGTTCGCGGCCGCGTTCGCCGGTTTGATTTCAAATGGGATCGCGCAGGTGCCGCTGTAGTTCTGGTCGTCGGCGGTCACAACGGCGGTCGCCTGACCGATGGCTACGTTGTTCTCGTAGGCGACAGTGTACTGGTCGCTCGGCACGGTCGACGACGTGACGGTGGGCATCACGGGATTGCCCGTGTAGCGAATGTCGGTGTCCTCGATACTGAACATGCTGGCGTCGATCGGCTGCGTTGCGTTGGCCGTTACATTGGTGCCGGAGGCGGCGCTGATTTGATCGTTTGCCCGGGCTTGGCCCGACGTGGTTTCGGCTGGGCTCTCGTTAGGTTTGCCGGCGCTTTGCGCGGCGGGTTCTGG